>JBJTKE010000508.1:0-11109 GCA_046096285.1 Chloroflexota bacterium | reverse complement strand
CCCGCCGCGGCCGGGCCGGCTACCGGTCTCGCGCCCGCCCCGCCCGCCCAGCCGCTTCCCGGCGCGCCAGTTGCCGCGGCGGGTGCGGCGGTTGCGGCGAAACCGGCGAACGAGAGCGACCGGTCCCCGCTCAGCGCGCAGGCGCAGGAGTTGCGGTTCACGCTCTACGACAAGCTGATCCGGGAACTCGACCCGGCGCGGCTTGCGGCGAACCTCGGCTCCGAGGCGGCGCGGCGCGGCGTCGAGGATGCGGTGGAGGAACTGATCCGCCAGGAAAACGTCACGCTCAGCCGCCCGGAGATCATCACGCTGCGCCGGGAGGTGGCGGACGAGATCGTGGGCTACGGGCCGATCGAGCCGCTGCTGAACGACGAGTCGATCTCCGAGGTGATGATCAACTCCCCGAAACTGGTTTTCTACGAGCGCGGCGGGCGGCTCAACCGCTCCGAGCGGGTGTTCCGCGACGACGACCACGTGATGCGCCTGATCGAGAAGATCGTGGCCCCGCTGGGCCGCCGCATCGACGAGTCCTCGCCAATGGTCGACGCCCGGCTGCCGGACGGCTCCCGGGTGAACGCCATCATCCCGCCGCTGGCGGTGCATGGGCCGTCGCTGACGATCCGCAAGTTCTCCAAGAAGAAGCTGACCGACCAGGATCTGATCCGGATCGGGACGCTGACGCCGGGCATGGTCGAGTTCCTGCGGGCCTGCGTGGCGAGCAAGCTGAATATCCTCGTCTCCGGGGGCACCGGGTCGGGCAAGACCACGTTCCTCAACATGCTCTCCGGCTACATCCCGGACAGCGAGCGGATCGTCACGATCGAGGATCCGGCGGAACTGCAGATCAGCCAGCAGAACTGGGTCAGCCTCGAGACCCGCCCGGCCAACATCGAGGGCAAGGGGCTCGTGGCGCAGCGCGACCTGGTGAAGAACGCCCTCCGCATGCGGCCCGACCGGGTGATCATCGGCGAGTGCCGCGGCGGCGAGGCGTTCGACATGCTGCAGGCCATGAACACCGGTCACGACGGCTCGCTGACGACCGTCCACGCCAACACCCCGCGGGACGCCCTCTCCCGCGTCGAGAACATGGTGCTGATGGCCAATCTCGACCTGCCGGTGCGGGCCATCCGGGACCAGATCGCCTCCGCGATCCACCTCGTCGTGCAACTCTCCCGGCTCAGCGATGGCAGCCGGCGGATCACCCACTGCACGGAGGTGGTCGGCATGGAGGGCGACGTGATCACGATGCATGACATCTTCGTCTTCGAGCAGCGGGGGGTGGACGAGAACGGCAAGGTGATCGGCGAAATCCGGCCGAGCGGCATCCGTCCGGTCTGCGCCGAAAAACTGGAGCGGCACGGCTTCGCCCTGCCGCCGGACATCTTCGCCCAGGATCTGTCGCGCCATGCCTGACGCCGGCATCCTCTCGGCAAGCAGCCCATTGCTCGGGGCCGCGATCACCTTCGTGCTGGTCGCGCTGCTGACCGGGTTCGTGCTGGCGCGGGGCGCCGCCGGCGATCCGGTGGCAGGCCGCCTCGACGAGCACACGCCGAAAATGCGGACCGCGGACGGCCAGGAACTGTCACGGGTCAACGTGCTGCGCGATTCCGCGCTTACCCCGCGCGAGGGGCTGGCCGGCCGCCTGCAGGGGTTGCCGATGTGGAGCGCGGCGGCCGCGGACCTGCGGGCGGCGGCCATGGCGGAACGGGTCGGCCGCTATCTCGCGATCCGGTTCGGGCTGTCGGTCGCGCTCTTCCTGGCGATCACGCTGCTGCTGGGCAAGCCGCTGTTCGGACTGGCCGGGGCCGCGGTGGGCTGGTTCCTGCCGCGGCTGGTGGTCAAGCGCAAGGCCAGCAAGCGGCTCGCCGCCTTCGAGTCGCAACTCGCCGAGGCGCTCGATCTGCTGGTGGGAGCGCTGCGGGCAGGCCACGGCTTCCTGCAGGCCATCGAATCGACGGCGAGGGAGATGGACGACCCGCTCCGGAGCGAACTGGGCCGGGTGATCGAGCAGGTCAACGTCGGCGGCAGCCTGATCGACGCCCTGCAGCAACTCACGCAGCGGGTGCCGAGCTACGATGTCGAGTTGCTTGCCTCGGCGATCGCGGTGCAGCGGCAGTCCGGCGGCAACCTGGCCGAAATCCTCGAGAATCTGGCCCACACCGTGCGCGAGCGGCGGCGGGTGAAGGGCGAGGTTAAGGCGCTGACCTCAGGCCCGAAGCTGTCCGGCACCATCCTCGGCATGATGCCGGTGCTGATGTGCGTCTACTTCATCGCGATCAGCGACCAGTTCCGCGCCACCATGCTGGGCACCACCATGGGTCAGGCGATGCTCGGCTTCGCGGCCGTGTGGACCTTCATCGGCTGGTTCATGGCGCAGCGGGTCGCGCGGGTGGAGTACTGATCCGATGAGCGGCTCATTGCTTCCGCTGCTGTTGGCGCTGGTGACGTTCGCCGCCGTGTTCGGCGGGGTGCTGGCGTTTGGCGGGCGGCAGTCGGCGATGGGCGGCCGGCTCGCCCGGGCCGATGCGACGACCGGCATGGCCCCGCCGCCCGCCCCCGGCAAGCGCAAGGAAAAGACGGCCGCGCCGGAGTCGGAATCGTTCCGGAAGCAGGAGAAGAGCGGCGGCAGGCTGGCGATGATGGCCGGGCGGTCCGCCAGGGAGTCGGTGCGGGAGACCACGCGCAAACTGCTCGAGCAGGCCAACAGTGCGATGAGCGTCAACACCTTCCTGCTGGTGCGCTCGATCCTGATGTTCGGGCTCGGGCCGTTCATGGCGATCATGTCGCTGGTGGCCTACGGGCTGAAGCCCATCGGGATCGGGGCCGCGGTGCTGTCGCTGCTGGCGATCCCGCGGCTGCCGGGGATGATGCTCAAGCGGAAGGCGAAGAACCGGTCCAGCGAGATCGAGCGGTCGCTGCCGGATGCCCTTGACCTGATGGTGGTCTGCGTGGAGGGAGGCCTCAGCCTCGACGGCGCGATCCTGCAGGTAGCGACCCGTAGGCGGGGCGTGGTGGCCGACGAGTTCCGGCGGTTGCAGCGCGACATGCAGACCGGGATGGGTCGCCGCGACGCCTTCCTGGCGCTGGCCGAGCGCTCGCCGTCCGACAGCCTGGCCATCGTCTGCTCCACGATCACCCAGGCCGACAAGATGGGGATGAGCGTGGCGACCACCCTGCGCGCCCTGACCGAGACGATGCGCACCCGGCGCCGGCAGGAGGCCGAGGAAAAGGCCCGCAAGGCGCCGGTCAAGATGATGCCCTTCCTGATCTTCTTCATGATTCCGGCGCTCTTCGTCATCATCCTGGGGCCAACGGTGCTGCAGGTGATGGAGATGATGAAGTAGGACGATGGATATCCCGCTGGGGCTTGCCGCCGCGCTGGCCGCTGGCTGCGGGGCGGCCGCGGGGTCGGCGGCGTGGCTGGCCCTGATTCGCTGGGTCGCCGCGTTTCACCCCGGGGAGGCGGCGCCGCCCGGCCGCTGGCCGCTCGGGCTTGCGGCGGCCGGGGCTGCGCTCGGGTTGTGCGGGGCGCTGCGGAATCCGGGCGACCCGGCCGCGCTGCTGGCGCTGGGCCTGTGCGGTCCGGTCCTGCTGTTCCTGCTGGCCGCGGACCTGCGGGTGCGGCGGGTTCCGGTCGCCGGGGCGGCTGCGCTGGCGCTAGCCGGGCTCGCGGCCGCGCCCGCCCGCGGCGGCGCCGGGCTGACCGAGGCGCTCGCGGGCGCGTTCGCCGGGTTCGCCGCCGCCGGCGCGCTGTGGGCGGCCGGGCGGGTCGTCGCGCGGCGCGGCGGCGCGTTCGGCGCGGGTGACGTGCTGCTGGCTGCTGGCGCGGGTCTCGCGTTGGGGTGGCCTGTGATCGTCACTGCGCTGTTCGCCGGATCGCTGGCCGCCGCGGCGGCCGCGGCCGTCATGGCCGCCCGCGGCGGGGGCGGAGGCGTGCTTCCCTGGGGAGCGTTCCTGTGCGGCGCGACGCTGCTGGCGCTGGCGTTGACACCCTGAGCGGCCGCTGACGGTCAGGCGCCCTGGTGCGGCCGTTCCCGTTCCCGTTCCCGGGCGCGGCGATCGAGCGCGGCGACGGCGTCCGCGAAGAGCGGGGCGTCGAACTGCACCGCATGGCCGGCCCCGGGTGAGACGTGGAGCGTCGCGTCCGGGATGCGCCGTTGGAGTTCCCGCGCGATGGCCTGCAGCCCCAGGTTGCTGCGCCCGCCGGTGAGCACCGCGACCGGAAGTCCCGACGGGAGATCGGCCAACGCTTCGGCAGGGTAGGCGACCGGGGACTCGGCGGCGACGGCGCGCCGGGCCTGTGAGGCCAGCGTGGGCCACGACCGGTTGGCGCGCAGCCGTCCGGTTTCCTCGGGGCCGGCGACGACGGCGAAGAACCCCTCGGCGATCTCGTCATCCGTCAACGAGTCCGCGGCGGCCCAGATCGGGTCGATGCCGCGCCAGAGCGCGATGATGTCCGGGTGATCCGGCAGGACCTGGGCGTAGGGCGGTTCGACCAGGAGCAGCGAGCGGACCCGATCCGGGGCAAGGCGGGTCATCTCGATGGCGACGAGGCCCCCGTAGGAATGACCGGCGAGGTCGAAGCGCGGCCAACCGGCGGCGGCGGCGGCGGCGAGCAGGGCCGCGGCGTCGCGGGCGATGGTAAAGGGCGGGTCGGCGGGAACGCTCGCGCCGTAGCCGGGGCGGTCGGGCACGAGCAGGCGGCGCCCGCCGGGATCGGCGATCTGCCGCTTCCAGGCCTGCGCGCCGGAGTTGAAGTCGCCGTGGACGAGGAGCAGGGGATCGCCCTGGCCGTGCAGGGTGGCGTGAACTGGTGGTCCAGGCAACATCGAACCTCCTGAATCGGGAGCGCCGGAATGGTACATTTCCGACCGACCAGTCGGTCGGTTTTGCGGAGCAGGCGCGATGCGTGCGGCGACGGCGAAAAGCGAAACGAGACGGCAGCAGGTGCTTGACGCCGCGCTCGAGGTGTTCGCCCGCGACGGCTACGGCAACGCCGCGGTGGATGACATCGCGCGCGCCTCGGCCACCTCCAAGGGGGGAGTCTACTTCCACTTCCCGAGCAAGCAGGCGCTTTTCCTCGCGCTGATGGACGAGGCGGGCGGCCTGCTGCTGGACCGGGTGGAGCGGGCGATGGCCGCGCAGCCAGATCCGCTGGCCCGGGGCGACGCGGCGCTCGCCGCCGCGCTCTCGACCTTCGGGCGGAACCGGACGCTGGCCCGGTTGCTGCTGGTCGAGGCGGTCGGTGCCGGCAAGGAGTTCCACCAGGAACTCACCGAGTTGCACGCTGCGTTCGCCGCGCTGATCACCCGCTACCTCGATGAGGCGGTGGAGGCGGGCGCGCTGCCAGCGCACGATACAAGACTCGCCGGGATCGCCTGGTTCGGGGCGGTCAACCAGGTGGTCACCCGCTGGGTGCTCACCGGCGAACCAAAGAAACTTGATTCGGTCTATCCCGAGTTGCGCGCCCTGCTGATGCACGGCGTCGCTGGGGCGGGACAGGTCCGGGAGGGTGCGTGATGGGCATGGCGCTGGCTCCGGCGGCGGGGTCGACAATCGCGGCGGCGGCGGACCGGGCGCGCGAGCGGGCGGCGCTCACCTCGCTGGCCGTGCCGTTGTGCTGGACCGAACCGGTCGACGGCCAGGCCGACGCTGCCGCGTTTTTTGCGTCCGCGGACGCCGCGGCCCCGCGCACGCTGTGGCTCGACGGACAGCGAGGCGTCGCGTTGGCCGGGTCCGGAACGGCGCTCCTCTTTCCCGCAGGCGAGGGTGACCGGTTCGCCGGGACCGCCGCCGCGCTGCGCGCCGCGCAGGACCTCGCGGTGGCGGGCGGTGCGGACGGAGTGCTGGCGGCGGGACTGGTGGCGCTTGGCGGCTTCGCGTTCGACCCGCAGCGGGAGGCTGCGCCCGAGTGGTCCGGGTTTCCGGCTGCGCTGATGGCGGTCCCCGAGGCCCTGCTGCGGGTCGGCGAAGGCGGGGCGACGGTCACGGCGACGGTGCTGGTCGATGGCGGGAGCGATCCCGCCGCGGTGGCGGACCGGGTCGCCGCGATCCTGTCCCGGGCGCGTGAGGTGGCGTCTCCCGCCGGTGCGCCGGAGCGGCCAGCGGCCGGACTGGTGGCTCACCGGGAGGTACCGCCCGCCGGGCCGTGGAAGAGCATGGTGGCGGAAGCGGCGGCGGATGTCCGGGCCGGACGCTTCGACAAGGTGGTGCTGGCCCGCAGCGAACGGATCGCCTGCGCGGGGGAGATCGACGTCGCCGGCACGCTGCACCGGATGGCGGCGAGCAACCCGGCGGCGATGATTTTCGCGGTCGGCGTGCCGGGCGCCGTGTTCCTCGGGGCATCGCCGGAAACGCTGGTGGAACTCGACGGAGGCCGGCTGCGGACCACGCCGCTCGCCGGTTCGATCGCCCGCGGCGCCACCCGGGAGCAGGACGAGGCCCTCGCCCGCAGGCTGCTCCGGAGCGGCAAGGACCGCATCGAGCATGACGTGGTGGTGGGGGCGATCCTGCAGGCGCTCGATCCGGTCTGCCTCGATCTGCGGCCCGCGCCCGAGGCGCCGCTGGTCGTGAAGAACCGGACCGTGCAGCACCTTGCCACGCCGATTTCGGGCCGGGTGCGGCCGGGCGTGAGTGCGGTGGACATCGCGGGCAGGCTCCATCCCACGCCCGCCGTGGGAGGGTATCCCGCCGATGCCGCGCTCGCCGCGATCCGCGCCCGCGAGGGATTCGACCGGGGCTGGTACGCGGGGCCGGTCGGCTGGTGCGGGCCGGGCGGGGACGGTTGCTTCTGCATCGGCATTCGCTCGGCGCTGGTGCGCGGCAACGAGGCGATCCTGTACGCGGGCTGCGGCATCGTGGCCGACTCCGACCCGGACACCGAGTACGCCGAAACCTGCCTGAAGCTCGGGGCCATCGGGGCCGCGCTGGGGGTCGCATGACGGCGGACACCGGCGCCGCCAACCTGCGCTCGGCCGAGGCGCTTGTGGCGGGACTGGCCGGCGCAGGGCTTCGGAACGCCGTGGTGTGCCCCGGATCGCGCTCGACGCCGCTGGCGGTTGCCCTGTTGCGCCACCCCTCCGTCCGTGTCTGGATGCACGTGGACGAGCGGTCCGCCGGGTTTTTCGGGCTGGGAATGGCGCGCGCCACCGGCCGCCCGGTCGCCCTCCTCTGCAGTTCCGGCACGGCCGCGGCCAATTTTCTGCCGGCGATGGTCGAGGCCTACCTCTCGCGGGTTCCGCTGGTGGCGCTGACCGCCGACCGGCCCGTCGAAGTGCGCGGCTGGGGCGCGGCGCAGACGATCGATCAGGACGACCTCTACGGCAGCCACGTGAAGCTCTATCTCGAATTGCCGATCCCGGAGGACCGGGCGGACCTGCTCCGGCATGCGGGGCAGGCGGGCGCGCGGGCGGCCGCGGTCGCGTTGGCCGAGCCGCGGGGGCCGGTGCACCTCAATGCGCCCTTCCGCGAGCCGTTGCTTCCTGCCTCCCTCGGTGAGTTCCCGGTGCCCGCACCAGTCGCGGATATCGCGCCGGCGAGGGCCGGGACAGCGCCGGACGCCGCCGCCGTGGCGCGGCTCGCCGGGGCGATCGCCGGCACCGAGCGGGGGATCATCGTGTGCGGGCCGGACGATGACCCGGAGATGGCGGCCGCCGCGGTGGCGCTCGGGGAGGCCGCCGGCTATCCGGTGATTGCCGACCCGCTTTCCGGCGCCCGCTGCGGCGGTCATCCGCGGGGCCTCGTGATCGATGCCGCCGACGCCTTCCTGCGCGATCCCGCCACCGCCGAACGGCTCCGGCCCGATCTCGTGATCCGGGCAGGGGCCATGCCGACCTCGAAGCCCGTGTTCCAGTTCATGCAGGCCTGCGGCGCGGCGACGCACGCCGTGCTCGACCGCCTGCCGGGGTGGCGGGACCCGTTCTTCCTCGCCACCGAGATGATCGACGGCACGCCCGCGGTCACGCTGCGGAACCTGACCGCGAGCCTGCCGGCGGGCGCGGCGGCGCCGGGCGGCTGGGCGAGCGAGTGGCAGGAGACGCAGCGGATCGCGCGCGCGGCGGTCTCCGCCGCGGCGCTGGCCGACCCGGAGTTCTTCGAGGGCCGGGTCTACGCGGAACTTGCCGGTCTGCTGCCGGACGGTGCCACGCTGGTCGCGGGCAACTCGATGCCGGTGCGCGATCTGGACACCTTCTTCCCGGGCGGCGAACGGTCGATCCGGCTGATCGCGAACCGGGGCGCGAACGGCATCGACGGCGTCATCTCGACCGCCCTCGGGTTTGCCGCCGCGCCGGGCATGGGTCCGGTGCTGCTGGCCATCGGCGACCTCAGCTTCTACCACGACATGAACGGGTTGCTGGCCGCGCGGTTGCACGGCCTCGACCTCACCATTGTGGTCACCAACAATGACGGAGGAGGCATCTTTTCCTTCCTGCCGCAGGCAAGCCAGACCGACCGCGAAACCTTTGAAACCCTGTTCGGAACCCCGACCGGGCTCGACCTCGGTGCGGCGGCGGCCCTGTATGGCGGGACATTCACCCGCGCGCGGGACTGGGACGAGTTCCGGCGGGCCGTCTCCGCGGGGGTCGGCGGGCGGGGCCTGCATGTGGTCGAGGTGGTCACCGACCGCGAACGCAACGTCGCGCAGCACCGCGCGGTCTGGAAGGCGGTTGCCGGGCGGCTGGCGGCGGCGGGAGTCGCCTGATCGATGGGCGGGGTGTCCACGCCCGGCCTGGTGCTGGACGGCGCTCGCTACCGGGTGGCGCGGGCGGGCTCCGGCCCTCCCGTCCTGCTGCTGCATGGCTTCACCGGGGCCGCTGAGGCGTGGGAACCGTGGCTCGGAGCGCTGGCGAACGCCCATGAGGTGATCGCCCCCGATCTGCTGGGCCACGGCGGGACCGATGCCCCGGAAGTCCCCGCCCGGTACGCCGCGGAGCGACAGGTGGCCGATCTCGCGGCGGCGCTCGACGACCTGGGCATCGGCCGGGCGGCGGTCGTCGGGTACTCGATGGGAGCGCGGCTGGCGCTGGCCTTCGCGGCGGCGCATCCCGGGCGGGTCGAGCGCCTGGTGCTGGAAAGCGGGTCTCCCGGGATCGCCGGGGAGGCGGAACGCGCCGGGCGGCGGGCCGCCGACGAGGCGCTCGCGCGGCGCATCGAGCGGGACGGCATGGCCGCCTTCGTCGAGGAGTGGGAGCGGCTTCCGCTCTTCGCGGCGCAGGCGCGGCTGCCGGAGGAGGTCCGGCGGCGGCAGCGGGAGCAGCGGCTGGCGAATCGGCCGCAGGGGCTGGCTGCGAGCTTGCGCGGGTTCGGTCAGGGGGTGCAGCCGGCGTTGCACGCGGCGTTGCCCGGGCTGGCGATGCCGGTCCTGCTGGTCGCCGGGGCCGAGGACGACAAGTACGCCCGGCTGGCGCGGGAGATGGCCGAGGCCATTCCCGGCGCGGAGCTGGAGATCATCGACGGGGCGGGGCACGTCCCGCACCTCGAGCAGCCGGAGCGGTTCCGGCGGCGGGCAGAAGGGTTTCTCGGCGCGGCGCGCCGGGCGCGAGCGGAGGGCTGAACGATCATGCCGGTGGACTGGCAGCGGAGCGGAGCGTACGAGGACATCATCTACGAGAAGTGGGAGGGGATCGCCCGGATCACGATCAACCGGCCCGAGGTGCGGAACGCCTTCCGGCCGCGGACCGTGTCGGAGATGATCGACGCGTTCGAGGACGCACGGGAGGACACCAGCGTCGGCGTGGTGCTGCTGACCGGGGCGGGAGGCGAGGCGTTCTGCTCCGGCGGCGACATCAAGGTGCGTGGGGACGCCGGGTACGTGGGAGAGGACAAGGTCGAGCGGCTCAACGTGCTCGAGTTGCAGCGACTGATCCGCTACCTGCCGAAGCCGGTGATCGCGGTGGTGGCGGGCTACGCGATTGGCGGCGGCCATGTGCTGCACGTCTGCTGCGACCTCACCATCGCCGCCGACAACGCGCGTTTCGGGCAGACCGGGCCGCGGGTCGGCAGCTTCGACGCGGGGTACGGCTCGACCCTGCTCGCCCGGATTGTGGGGCACAAGAAGGCGAAGGAGATCTGGTTCCTCTGCCGCCAGTACGATGCCCAGCAGGCGCTCGAGATGGGACTGGTCAACACCGTGGTGCCGCTGGCCGACCTCGAGGAGGAGTCGATCGCCTGGGCGCGGGAGATCCTGGCCCACAGCCCGACGGCGATCCGCTTCCTGAAGGCCGCCTTCAACGCCGACACCGACGGGCTTGCCGGGCTGCAGATGATGGCCGGCGACGCAACCCGCCTCTACTACATGTCCGAGGAGGGGCAGGAGGGCCGCAACGCCTGGCTCGAGAAGCGCAAGCCGGACTTCTCGAAGTACCCCCGCTTCCCGTAGCGCCATGACCGGCCCGCTCGTCCCGGACTGGCTGGAGCGCAGGGCGCGCACCCATGCCCGGCGCCCGGCGCTGCGCTTCGGCGAGCTGACCTGGAGCTACGCCGAACTCGACGAGGCAGCGGCGGCCGGGGCTGCGGCGCTGGCGGCGCTGTCGCCCGACCCGGCGGCGCCGGTGGCGTTGCTGGCGGGGAATGGGCCGGCGTTCGTCGCTACGGTCCACGGAGCCGTGCGGGGCGGCCGGGCGATCGTGCCGCTGAATACCCGGCTGACCGCGCCGGAACTGGCCTGGCAGGTGCGGAACGCCGGGGCTGGTCTGCTGTTGCATGACGACCTGCACGCCGACCTTGCGCTGCGGGCGGCCGCCGATGCGGGAGGCGTGCCGACGGCGGCGCTCGGGGCGCGCGGGCCGGAGGCGGAGCGGGCCGGGGCGCCGGTCGCGGGCACGGCGCTGCCGCTGGAGCGGCTGCAGGCGATCGTCCACACGTCGGGGACGACCGGCACGCCGAAGGGGGCGATGCTGCCGCTGGCGAGTTGGTGGCACGGGGCGGCGGGCTCCTCGCTGCATCTCGGCAGCCGGGCCGACGACCACTGGTTGGCGGCGATGCCGCTGTTTCACGTGGGCGGGCTGTCGATCCTGTTCCGGGCCGCGATCGGCGGGGCGGCGGTGACGCTGCACGAGGGGTTCGACCCGGAGCGGATGAACCGGGCGCTGGAGCGGGAGGGGGTGACGC
>JBJTKE010000507.1:0-1076 GCA_046096285.1 Chloroflexota bacterium | reverse complement strand
TTGCCGCCGGTGTACGGGCCTGTGATCACCAGCACCCGACAGGGTCCACCAAGTTCGATGTCGTTCGGCACGAACGCCGCCGGGTCGAGCAGCGGCTGCCGGGCCTGGAAGAGGAAGATGCGATGGGTCGGGGACGCGCAGCCGGGAGGGCATCCGACCCATCGCATCGTCCTCTTCCAGGCCCGGCATCCGCTGCTCGACCCGGCGGCGGTCGTGCCGATCGACATCGAACTTGGTGGAACCTTTCGGGTGCTGGTGATCACCGGCCCGAACACCGGCGGCAAGACCGTGGCGCTGAAGACCGTCGGGCTGCTGTGCCTGATGGCGCAGACCGGACTGTTCATTCCTGCGGGCGAGGAATCGATCGTCCCGGTGGTCCCGGCGATCTTTGCGGACATCGGTGACGAGCAATCCATTCAGCAGAGCCTGTCGACGTTCTCGGCACACATGCGGACCGTGATCGCCATGCTCGGGCACGTCACTGCCGACAGCCTGGTGCTGCTCGACGAACTCGGCGCCGGAACCGACCCGCAGGAGGGGTCGGCGCTGGCGCGGGCGCTGATCGCGGACCTGCTGGAACGGGGGCCGCTTGCGGTGGCCACCACCCACTACTCGGAGGTCAAGGCCTATGCCTATGCCACCGAAGGGGTGGAGAACGCCAGCGTCGAGTTCGACGTCCAGACCCTTGCCCCAACCTACAGGATGACCATCGGCGTGCCGGGCCGCTCGAACGCCCTGGCGAGCGCCCGGCGGCTGGGGATGCCCCCGCGCGTGCTCGACCGCGCCGCCGGGTTGCTGGACCCCGACGAGGTCCGCGCCGACACCCTGCTCCAGGACATCCGCCGGCGCCGGGATGAGGCCGACGATGCGCTGCGCGAGGCGCGGGAGACGGCGCAAGCGGCCGAACAGGTGCGCCGCATCGCCTCCCGGGAGTTGCGCGAGGCCGAGCGCGAGCGCGCGGAGGCCCGGGCGGAGGCCCTCGCGGACGCCGTGGCGGCGGAGGCGGGCGGGCGGGAGACGGTGCGGCGGCTGCTGCGCGTCCTGGGGTGCGGGGCGCTGCGCCGGGTACTCCGGGA
>JBJTKE010000506.1:0-3077 GCA_046096285.1 Chloroflexota bacterium | reverse complement strand
AATCCCGGATTGACATTCGGCACATCCGCCGTTTCGCCGAATCCGGAACGACCCCGGACGTCGCCGCGCTTTCCCGCCTGTCGCGCAGGGCTGGGCGCGCACGAGCCAGGCGGGGGGCGTGGCGGTGGGCGTGCAGAGGATGACCTTGAGACCCGCGGCGTGCAGCACCTCGATGGCGTCGTCCAGCCAGCCCCAGTCGTAGTCGCCGGGCCGGGGCTCCATGCGGGACCAGGCGAACTCGGCGATGCGGGCGTAGGCGATGCCGAGACCGCGCAACTGGCTGGCGTAGCGCTCCCAGCGGTCCCGCGGCCAGTGCTCGGGGTAGTGGCAAACACCGAGTTGAAAGGTGTCGCGGCGGTCGATCATGGCCGGTGGCGCTCCCTGTGCAGGCGGCGTGCGTCGTGCGTTGTGCGAGCCGCCATCCTACCCGAGCCGGGCGGGCGGCGGGGCGAGGCGCGCCAACGGTCCTGTCCGGGGGGCGGGCGAAACGGGAAGCCGCCGCCGGGCGTACTAGGTTCGGGACGTGCGCGCCCAGCCCTGCGCGACAGGCGGGAAAGCGCGGCGACGTCCGGGGTCGTTCCGGATTCGGCGAAACGGCGGATGTGCCGAATGTCAATCCGGGATTGGCGGTGGGAGAGCGCGAAAAGCGCGCTTTGACGCCGCTGGCGGCGCTTCCTAGGCTGTGCCGAGCGCTGCCACCCCGGTGCGGAGTCCGTCTCCCCGCCGGCGAACGAACGCCGGGCAGATCCCGGGCGGGGCGGCGACGGCGCGAGGTTGGAAGGCGGCCGGAATGGGTCCGGCTGGCCAGGAGATGGGGAGGAGGAACGACGCGATGAACATTGCCCGGATTGCGGTGGCGCCCGCGTTGGCGCTGGCGATTGCGGTTGGCGGATTCGCCGTGGACGCCTCGGCGAACGCCAAGGGCGACACCATGGTGGACTGCGCCTACGGCGCGGCCGAGGGTCCGGCGGTGGTGATCACCGGCGGCGAGATCAGCAACGTGACCAATCTGAACATCAGCGCCAGCGCCGGCAGCGCGACGGCCGACGCCAGCGGCGGCAACATGAACGTTGGGACTTCCGGCGGCGGCGGCTTCGGCGCCAGCACCTCGAACGTCGGTGGCGGCGGCGCGGCGAGCGCGGCGGCGAACGGCGGCGCGATCTCGCTGGGCGACATCAACAGCGGGGCCAACGTCGGCAACTCGATCGTGGTGGGCGACACCGCCAACTGCGCCGAGGCCCCGGCCCCGGCGCCCGAGCCTGTGTACGAGCCGTCGTGGGAAGCCGCTCCGGCGGAAGCGCCGGCGATGGTGGTGGCGCTGCCCGCCACCGGCGTGGGCGGGGTCGATGCCGGTCTGCTCTCCGCCCTCGCGGCGGCGGGGGCGGCTGGCGCCGCTGGCCTCGGCCTGCGCCGCCGCGGATAGGACCCGGGACCTCCGGGCGGGGCCGCCGTGCGGCGGCCTCGCCCGCCCTTGCCGGACCCGCCGCGAACCCGCGGCCGGTCCGGCGTGTTTTTGTCCGCAATCCGGTACCAATGTCCCGGTTTTGTGATCCGCGATGCAGGGGAAACCAGGGCCGACCCATTGACGAACGGACGGCTCTCTTGATACAGTGCAGCGGGTGTCCCGTGGCCACCAACCGCTCCGGCATTTGCCGGCAGTGAAGGTCTCGGACCCTGGGGGCGGGAAACCGCCTCGCGGACGTGGCGAGTACGCGCGCCACCCCCCCGGCAACGGGGATTCACGATCGGTGCGGGAACCGTCGGCCCTATCCGGTCCAGTGCGTGCTTGGCGCCAGGCGAACCAGGGAACCCGCGGTCAGGTATACGGGGCCAACGCACCGCATGGTGCGCGGGAAAGCCTTCGAAGCGAAGGGGAGGAGTCCAGAACGTGAAGATTGCTCGGCTTGCGGTCGTCTCCGCGACCGCGCTGGCCCTGGTGGCCGGCAGCTACGGGTTCGCTTCGGCGGACGAGAAGCACGAAGAGGTCATGCCGGCCGTGGTGATCACGGGCGGCACGATCAGCAACACCACCGACATCAACGTCAGCGCCAGCGCCGGTACCGGCATGGCGGACGCGAGCGGTGGCGATCACAACATCGGCACCGCGGGTGGCGGCGGCCTGTCCGTCTCCACGGCCTCGGCCGGCAACGGTGGCTCCGCGAACGCGGGCGCCAACGGCGGCGCGGTCTCGCTCGGCAACGTCTCCAGCGGCAGCAACGCCGGCAACTCCATCATCGTTGGCAACACCAACGCCGATGGTGGCAAGGACGGCGGCGGCGGCAAGGATGGCGGCTACTCCGGCGGCGGTGACGCTGGTCACGCTGGCGGCGGCGATGCCGGCATGGTGGTTGCCCTCCCGGCGACCGGTGCTGGCGGCTTCGATGCCGGCCTGCTCTCGATGATTGCCGCGGCTGGCGCCGCGGGCGCGGCGGGCCTCGGCCTGCGCCGCCGCTAAAGCCGAACACAACCGGGGGGAGGCGAGTCGGACGTCGCCCCCCGGTTCCGGTGGAAGCACCTTCGGGGACCCTGCGCGAGCAGGGTCCCCGATTTCATGCCCATTGGCCTGTCCGTTCGATTGCCGCGTTTTCTCCCTCCCGGCGACAATGCCGTCCGGGGAAGGGTGCGGCGACTGGGCGCCGCGCCGATGGGGAAGGGCATCGTGGATTTCCTGATCGCTGGCCTGGGAACTGGCGCACTGGCCATGCTGGCCGGCTTCGCGCTCCGCGACCGCGGCGCCTTCTGGTTGCGGGCAGCCACGCCGCGTCCCGCCGACCTCGCGACCGATCGCGCGGTCCGCGCCTGGGGCGGCGCATTGCTCGGCGGCGGCCTCGCGCTTGCCGCCGTCACCCTCGGAGCCCTCTTTCTCGCCCCGGACGACGCCGCGGGCGCTCTGGCCGTCGCCGCTGGCGCGATCGTCACCGCCGCCGCCGTCATCGCCGGGGGACGCATTGCCGCCCGCTCCGCCGCTGCCGCGGTCCCGGCCACGGTGGCCGCACCGGTCTGGCGGCCCGAGGCGCCGCGCAGGCAGGCCCCCGCCGCCGCGCGCGGCGGCGCAGGGAGACGCCCCCCGGCCCGCC
>JBJTKE010000505.1:0-3631 GCA_046096285.1 Chloroflexota bacterium | reverse complement strand
CGCGGAGCCGCGCCGCCGCGCCTGCCGGTCGGCAGATTTTCCGTGCGAGCCGGGCGGCGAGCGCCGATTCACCGGGCGATCATCCGCACATCACCAGTCGTTGATGCGCAGCTGGATCTCCTGGGCTGCGACCGGGCTCCCGCCGGGCGCGGCCCGGATGCGGCCGCATGGACGGCCTTCCGGGTTCCCGGCGCGGCGAGCGGCGGCCGCTGGCACGGTCGCTGCGAACACCTTGGCGCCG
Organism: Chloroflexota bacterium; assembly: GCA_046096285.1. Taxonomy (GTDB): domain Bacteria; phylum Chloroflexota; class Chloroflexia; order Thermomicrobiales; family UBA6265; genus CADCWF01. The sequence continues at coordinate 3,390 of JBJTKE010000505.1, read as the reverse complement.
GAACCGGCCGGGAACCGTTCGAACACTGGAGGAGCGATCGATGACCGCGCAAGGCACGCTTCCGGCGCCGGCCGCAAGCAAGGAACCCGACGTTCGTGAGAGCCGGCGCTCCCGCCGCTGGGACATGGCCCACCTGCTAGAGGACGTCCAGGCGGACGTGGCGCAGGTGCTCGGGATCAATCCGCTGGCCGCGCTCGGAGCGGCGCCGGGCCGGGCGGCGGGCGGATGGCCGCTGTTCGCGGCATTGCCGCGGGTGGACGTGTTCGACCGCGACGGCTCGATCGTCGTCAAGGCCGAACTGCCCGGGATCCGGAAGGAGGACGTCAATCTGGAAATCGTCGAAGGCGACCTTCTGATCCGCGCCCACCAGGAGTCCGAAAAGGAGGTCCGCGAGGAGGACTTCTACCGGATGGAGCGGCGCTCCGGGGACATTTTCCGGCGGCTGCCGCTCCCGGAAGGGGTGCAGCACGACCGCATCGAAGCCTCGCTGAAGGACGGCATCCTGGAGGTCACCGTTCCCGTTGCCGAGCGCAAAGCGGGGCGTCCGCACCGGATCGCCGTCAGCTAGCCAACCGAGCCCCTCACGGGCGAACAGGAGAAGCGCCATGCCTACCCTCACCCGATCCGACGCCGCGATCCAGCAGGACGTGCTGGACGAGTTCGTCTGGGACCCCGAGGTGGAGGCGCCGGAAGTCGGCGTCCAGGTCGACCGCGGGGTCGTGGTCCTGAGCGGCAACGTGGACACGTTCGCCACCAAGCTCGCCGCCGAGGAGGCGGCCCACCGCGTCGAGGGTGTCCGGGCGGTGGCCAACGACCTCAGCGTGCGCACCGCGCTGACGCGCACCGACGCGGACATCGCCCGCGACGCCGCCTCGGCGCTCGAATCCAACCTGCTGGTGCCGAACGGCAAGATCGACATCACCGTGCAGAACGGCAAGGTGCGACTGGAGGGCGAGGTCGACTGGGCCCACCAGCGCGGCGCGGCGATCAACGCCGTGCGCTACCTGCGCGGGGTCCGCGACGTGGATACCCACATCGCGATCAGGCAACCGCACGTTGCGCCGGCGGATGTTTCCGGCGGCATCCGCCGGGCCCTGATCCGGGGGGCCGTGGAGGACGCCGACCGCATCAGGGTCGACACCACCGACGGCCACGTGCACCTGACCGGAACCGTGCGCTCGTGGCCGGAGAAGCGCGAGGCCGGGCTGGCGGCGTGGCGGTCCCCCGGCGTCACCTCCGTCACGAACGACCTCGTCGTCGGGGTCATCTGAGACGGGGTCCGCAGGCGGGGGCGGCCGGTTCCCGGCCATCGCCGCCCGCCCGCGGCTCCGGAAAGGAGTCCGTCCATGGTCCTCTCGCAACATGAAGCAAAGCGCCGTTCGGGCGAGGTCTCCGGCGTGACGAACATCGCCTACGACCTGATGGTGGTGCTCGCGAACAAGCTCGAGGGTATCGCCGCGATCGAGGAGTACAAGCTCGACGCGGACGCCGCCGGCTCCGCGGAGGTGCGAGCGGTGCTCGAGCGGATCGAGTCGCGCGACCGGCAGGACGTCGACGAACTGCGCGACCACCTGATCACGCACCTGCGCCGGGTCCAGGCCTGAGCAGCCGGAAGGAGCACCCCGCCATGACGCTCCCGTTTCACGACCGGCGCGATGCCGGCCGGCGGCTCGCGGACCGCCTCGCGACCTACCGCGGGAATCCGGATCTGATCGTGCTCGGGTTGCCGCGCGGCGGGGTGCCGGTCGCCGCCGAAACGGCCGAGGCGCTTGGCGCGCCGCTTGACGCCCTGCTGGTCAGGAAACGCGGACTGCCGCGCCACGAGGAATGGGCGATGGGCGCCATCGCCTCCGGCGGCGTCCGGGTGCTGAAACGGGAGGGGATCGCGCAGGCAGGCATCTCCGACGCGGTGATCGCCTCAGTGGAGGCCCGCGAGCGCCTCGAACTCTCCCGCCGGGAGCGGCTCTATCGCGGCAGCAGGCCCGCCCCGGATGTGGCCGGGCGAACGGTCCTGCTGGTCGACGACGGACTGGCCACCGGGTCGACGATGCGGGCGGCGGCGGAGGCGCTGCGGTTGCTAGGACCTGCCAGGATCGCAATCGCCGCCCCGGTCGGCTCCCGCTCGGTGTGCGCGATGCTCCGCGAGGTCGCCGACGAGGTTATCTGCGCCGAAACGCCGGAGCCGTTCTACGCGGTTGGAGCGTGGTACGAGGAGTTCGGGCCAACGACCGACGAGGAGGTGCAGGCAGCGCTGCGGGCGGCGGAGGACCGGAGCGCCCGGGTCTCCGCCGCCCGCGAGCAACCGCCGATCCGCCGCCCGGCGGACTCCCGCGGCAACTGCGAAACCGACGCTATCCGCCTGTCGGCTCGCCCGCTCCCCGGCGGGGCGGACGACTACGACGACCTGCTGGCCGATGTGGGAACCGCCCGGTTCGTGCTGATCGGCGAGGCGTCCCACGGAACCCGCGAGTTCTACCGCGAGCGTATTCGCGTCACCCGCCGGTTGATCGAGGAGCACGGGTTCGACGCGGTCGCGGTCGAGGCGGACTGGCCCGACGCCTGGCGGGTCAACCGGTACGTTCGCGGCATTGGCGACGACGCTACGCCGGTTGAGGCACTGGGCGATTTCCATCGCTTTCCCCGCTGGATGTGGCGGAACACCGAGGTCGCGGAGTTCGTCGGCTGGTTGCGATCCTGGAACGACGCACTGCCCCCGGCGGCCCGCAAGACCGGCATTTACGGGCTCGACCTCTACAGCATGCACGCCTCCCGCGAGGCCGTCGTCCGCTACCTCGACTGGGTCGATCCCGACGCCGCAAGGCGGGCGCGAGCCCGCTACGCCTGCTTCGATCACTTCGGCCCCGACCCGCAGTCCTACGGCTACCTGACCCCGATCGGCGGCGCAGAGTCCTGCGAGAACGAGGCCGTCGGCCAACTGGTCGACATGCTGCGGAGCGCCGGGGCCCACCGTTCCGACGGCCCCGGGGATGCCGACGAACACTTCTTCGCCACCCAGAACGCGCGCCTCGTCCGCAATGCGGAGGGGTACTACCGCGCCATGTACCACGGCCGCATCCCATCGTGGAACCTGCGGGACCGGCATATGGCCGAAACGCTCGAGGCGCTTTCGTTCCATCTCGCGCTGCCGGACCGGCCCGCCCGGTTCGTCGTCTGGGCCCACAACTCCCACCTCGGCGACGCTCGCGCGACCTCAATGGCGGCCGAGGGCGAACTGAACCTCGGGCAACTGGTGCGCGAGCGCCATGCCGCGGATTCGCGGCTGGTCGGCTTTACCTCGTTCGCCGGGACGGTGGGCCCCGGCGCTCCGCAGCATGTCGACCAGTTGGCCGACGGCCTCGTTCTCGCAGGACTCTGCGCCGCCGATAGTGG
>JBJTKE010000504.1:0-4078 GCA_046096285.1 Chloroflexota bacterium | reverse complement strand
GTACCGATCTGCCCAGTCGCCATCGAGAAAGAGGGGGTCGGCGATCAGCACCAGGGCGGGGTCGCCAGCGGGAGCGCTGAAGGCGAGCCACCCCTCGGCTGTTGCGCCGGGCTGGATGAACCCGTCAAGCGCGGGCTCGGGCGGGGCGAGATCGAGGAACCGGCGCACCACCCCGTCGGAGCCGGCGAGACCGAAGTCATCGTTTCCAAGGTGGACGGGCAGCGGGCCAAGGTTGGCGGCGGACAGGTTGACGAGCACGAAATCGATGCCCTCGCGAGGGGCGACGTTCATCGGGCTGGCGGCGAGCGCGGAGGCGACGGCGTCCGGCCCGGTGACGACGGAGAGGACGGCGAGACGCAGCGGGCCGGCATCGACAGGTGCGCCGAGCGGCGCGGGATTGTCGCGGGTCAAGCCAGCGTCGGAGCGGTCTTGCCATGCGGCAGGTGCGAGCGCTGCGAGGGCAGCGGATCGCCGGGAAAGGACGACTGGAGGAAGGTCCGGCATGAGGCTCCTCGCTGGGTTGGAGCGGCGATGTGCGGGGATTCTAGCCGGTTCCCCCAGGGTCCCGGCATGCAATGACGCACCAGGTGGTGGCGGCGGCCTGCCGGAGGCGGAGATCGAGGCCAGCGAGCGCGTCGCCGATGAACGGGTTGGGGTCGCCGTGGATGTCGCCGCCGTAGTCGCCCCAGCCGTCGACGACGGCCCAGCCGGTGGCGGCGAGGAGGAATTCCAGTTCCCATGGGGTGATCCAGTTGACCTCGCCCGCAGGGCCGGGAAGATGGCGTTCCCACGAGGAGCGGTAGATCGGGGAGAGGGCGCCGGGAACGCTTGCGAGGAGCCTGCCGCCGGGTCGCAGAATGCGCGCGAACTCCTGGAGCGCGGCGGCCGGCTCGGGGACGAAATGGAGCGCGGCGCGACAGAGCACGGCATCGAGGGTTCCGGCGGCAAGGCCGGTGGCGGCAAGGTCGGCTGCGAGCCAGCGAACGGGGGGAGCGTCCTCGGCGGAAGCGCGGGCGCGGGCGAGATCGAGCACGCCTGGGGAGAGGTCGAGCGCGGTGACGGAGAAGCCGCGGAGGGCGAGGTCGATCGTCCACTGGCCGGAGCCGCATCCGGCATCGAGCAGGGTGTCGCCCGGAGCGATCGCGAGGGCGGCGATGGTGCGCTCCTGGTCCGCGGCGCGGCTGGGGTCACGGCGGTGGCGTTCGGCGGCGGCGTCCCACCGGGCCGCGCGGGCGTCCCAGGCGGCGCGGGACCGGTCGAGCCAGGCGTCCCGGCTCATCGTGGGCGGGCGGCGGGGTTCACGCTGACCCGGCGGCGACCGGGGTGGCGTCCGGCGCGGAGACGTTGAAATCCCGCTCGATCGCGGCGGCGGAGCGGAGGGCAAGCGCGGCGACGGTGGCGGTGGGATTGGCGGTGCCAGTTGTCGGGAAAAGTCCTGCGCCAGCAAGGAAAAGATTGGGGTGATCGTGCGTTCGGCCGAACCCGTCGGTGACGGAGGTCTTCGGGTCGGTTCCCATGCGGTGGGTGCCCATCAGATGACCAGCCCCCTGCCACTGGCCGACATGCAGGCGGTAGGTGGCGCCCATTGCGTCGAAGATGCGGTCGTGAACGGTGGCTGCCTCGTCGAGTCCCTTGCGGGTGTAGGGATCGATGCCGAACGTGAGCCGCGGCCGGGGACCGCCGATGGCGTCGAGGTCATCCCAGGCGGGTTCGACGCGGTGGGTGGGGTCCGGCAGTTGCTCGCACAGGCTGCCGCCGCGGATCTGGGTCGGCGTCTGGTCGTGGACCCCGTTCCAGAGGCTGGCGCCCGCCCTGCCGCCGGCGATCATCTCGCGGGCGAGGCCGAGCGGATCCAGACCGGGCCACGACCAGCCATCATTGCCGATTTCGATCCGGAAGGCGCTCCGGTTGCTCCGGAAGTCGCCGTCGCGCAGGGATTCGATGCCCGAGGTCGCGAGCGGCGAGCGGTACGGGTAGACAGGCTGGTCGGCAGTCGCGATGGAGAGCTTGATTGGATGGTCCGCGAGGTTGCGGCCGACCTGGTCGCTGGAGTTGGCGACGCCGTTCGGGAGAGCGCCGGTCCGGGACATGAGCAGCAGTTTGGCGGTCTCGATGGCGTTGCAGGCGACCACGAACACGCGGGCTTCGACGGTTTGTTCGCTGCGGTCGGGGCGGCGGCAGCGAATCCGCGCGACGTTTCCCACGGCGTCGATCTCCCCGGCGACGGCGACCAGTTCGGAGAGCAATGCGACGCCCCGGGCGACGGCCGCGCCGACGTGGACGCTGGCGTCGTACTTTGCGCCGATGGGGCAGATGGGGATGCACTGGGCGTTTCCGCAGCAGGGGGGCCGACCCTCGTACTCCGTCGAGTTCCGGGCCTGAGGCGTGGGCACGACCGGGAGGCCGAGGGGTTCGCATCGAGCCTTGAAGATGCGGTCGCTGTAGGTCGGCGGGATCGGCGGCTGTGGGTACCCGGCGGACCGGGGAGAGCCGAGGTCGTACGCGTCGTCGCCGGCGACGCCGAGTTGCCGCTCGCCGTCGAGGTACCAGGGTTCGAGGTCGGCGTAGGAGATCGGCCAATCGATGCCGACGCCGAAGCGGGTGCGAAGTTCGAAATCGCTCGGGAGCAACCGGATCATGCTGCCGAGCCAGTGCCAGGTGGTGCCGCCGATCGCGCGCAGGTAGGTGGACTGGAAATCGGTGGCCGGGTCGCCGGACTGGACGTAGTACTCGTTCTTCGAGCTGACGCGGGGCCACGGCGCCCAGGGCTGCTCCTCGTAGGCGGAGTCCGGGGTCTGGATGAGCGAGGCGCGGAAGCGGGCGGCCCCGGCGGCGCGGTCGATGGCGGCGCCGGCCTCGATCAGGCCGACCCGAAGGCCGGCGAGCGCGAGCCGCCAGGCGATGAGCGCTCCGGCCACCCCGGAGCCCACGATCGCGACATCGAACCGGGCGGCATCCTGGCCGGAAGATGGTGTCCTTGCCATTGGGCGACTCTCCCTGGGGATCAGGTGACGTTCGGCGCTTCGGTCCAGTCGCCAAATCGTTTGCAAATGCCGGTCGAGGACGTGTAGCGGATGGCCTGCCAGGACGAGAGGCCGTACCAGAACGTGTCGCGCCCGGCGACCGGAGCGCCCTTGAACTCGCCGACATACCAGAAGATGAGAATCGGGTTGACCAGTGGATGCTCGGCGGGACTGGCGGCGACGGCGGCGGGGCTCAGGGAGAGCATCGCGTCGAGCAGGACCCGATCGTCGTCGGTGGCGTCGTTGAGGTCGAGGAATTGCCCGGCGCGCTTCGGGTCGATCCGGCCCCCGCCGACGAGCGCCTCGGAGAGGGCAACGAAGGCATCGAGCCGGGCCTGGTCGGGGACCGGCGTGGGGGAGTCCTGCGCCGCGAGGCCGCCGGACCAGAGGGCCGCGCCAGCAGACGAGGCGAGGGCCGCGAGGATGGCGCGTCTGGTGGCGGGTGGCGAGCAGATTTCGCGAGCGATTCGATCCACCGGAGACTCCTGTTGACCGTCGGATGCGGGCCAAGCGTGCAGGAACTGTACGAGCCGGGGCAGTATATCGTGGAGGGGAACCCGCCAAAGCGGGAGCCGGAGGGGCGGCTGCGGGGGCGCGCGGCAGGAGGGAGCGGTGATGCGGGCACAAACGGGATGGCTGATGGCGGCGTCGGCGCTGTTGCTGGCGCTGCCGGGATGTGGCCCCCTGGGCGACAACCGGCCCGGCCCCGCCGCGACCCGGGAACCGGCGGCCGCAACCTTCACCCCGGCGGCCGGGTCGGTGGGCGGCCTGCCGGAGGTGCTGCCGGTCTACGATGCCTCGGCGGTGGTGGCGCAAGTGCAGCCCGCGGTGGTGACGGTGGTGAACCGGCGCGAGGCGGGGGACGTGTTCTCGCGGGAGACGCTGGAGGCGGGGCGCGGCACCGGGTTCATCATCGACCAGGCCGGGCATGTGCTCACCAACGCGCATGCGGTCCGGCGACCGCGCGGCGCAGTACTCCACGCCGGTCCCCGGCCAGGCCCGGCTCGATGCCTTCGTGGCCCTCTCCGAGGCGCTCGTCGGCGGGGGCCGGATTG
>JBJTKE010000503.1:0-3802 GCA_046096285.1 Chloroflexota bacterium | reverse complement strand
GTGGTGATCGTCGGCGGCGGGATCATGGGGACTTCGCTGGCGCGGGAACTGGCGACGCGGGGCGCCGGCCGGGTGGTGCTGCTGGAGCGGCGCACCATCGCCTTCGGGGCCAGCGGGCGCACCGGCGCGCTGCTGCGTCGGCACTACTCCAACGTGCCCGAGGCCACCCTCGCCCATCGCGGCTGGCAGGTCTACTCCCGCTTCCCGGACCTGGTCGGCGGCCCGCCGGTGCACGATCCCTGCGGGCTCGTCGTCACCGTGGACACCACCCCCGCCTGCGAGGCGAACATCGGGAAACTTCGCCGCAACGTGGCGCTCCAGAACGCGGTCGGCATTCCCGCGCGGGCGGTGAGCCCGGAGGAACTGGCCGATCTGCAACCCTTCGCGGACTGGTCGGATGTCCGCATCGCCGCCTACGAGCACAACAGCGGCTACGTCGATTCCGTCACCGCGACCCGCAGCATGGCCCACGCTGCGGTTCGCGCCGGGGCCGAGATCCGCGAGCAGACGCCCGTTCTCGGCATCGAGACCGACGGTTCCCGGGTTACCGGCGTCCGCACCCCCGATGGGGTGATCCCGGCCGGGGTGGTCGCCGTGGCGGCCGGCCCGTGGACGAACGCGGCGCTGACCGGGAGCGGCGTGCAGTTGCCGATCGAGACGCTGCGCGTGCAGGTGGCGGTGTTGCATCGGCCGATCGAACTGGAGCAGCCGCATTTCGTCTATCTCGACACGGCGGCCGGCATCTTCACGCGGCCCTGGGCGCCGGGCCGGTCGATGGTCGGGGTTGGCGGCGGCGACCAGCACGACGCCTGCGACCCGGATGACTACCTCGAGCAGAACGATCCCGGCTACCCGCAACTGGCGATCGAGGCCATCAGCAAGCGCATCCCGGCGATGAAGCGGGCCAGCTACCTCTCCGGCCAGGTGGGGCTGTACGACATGTCGCCCGACACCCACCCGATGATCGGCGCGGTCGGCCCCGAGGGACTCCACGTGATGGCCGGGTTCAGCGGGGCCGGCTTCAAGAAGGGCCCCGCCGTTGGGGAGGCGATGGCCGACGTCATCGCGACCGGCCGCTGCGAATGGGTCGACCTCTCGGTCTTCCGCCCCGCCCGCTTTTTCGATCCCGCCTACGATCCCGCCGCTCCGTGGACCGACACCGAGTACACCTTCAGCAGCGACTTCGGGCACCGCCTGTAGGACTGCCGGGCGGGGCGCGCCCCGGAGTCTCCCGGGGCCCGGACCTGCGCCGGACCCCGGTGGGTCCGGAAGGAGACCGGGCCGAAGGCATGTGGTCATGCCCGCGGCCCGGTCATCCTGTTGGTTTGCCGGGGGCGGCTGGGCCGGCGCGGTCCGGGCCGCCACCGGGCGCGGCCTACGCCGTCTTGTGCATCTTGTGGAAGTCGTAGGTCCCGAGGTTGATGGCGTTGAACGCGAAGCCCTGGACGGCCTTGTTGAGGACCGTGGTCCACTTCGGCTGGGCCACCGAGATGACCGGCGGATCCTGGACTCCGATGATCTCCTGCGCCTTCTTCAGCACGTCGGCATAGACTTCGAGCGTGCTGGCGTCCTTGGCCTCGGCCACCAGCTTGTCGAACTCCTCGTTGCAGTAGAAGCCGCCGTTGGAGCCCAGGCTGCCCCAGGCGTCGCAGCTGGTCGTCGGCTGGAGCACGTTCCAGGCGTCGTTGTAGTCGGGCCACCAGCTCCAGCGCATGAAGGCCGGGCGCTCCTCGGCGGGAGTGTCCCCGTAGAACAGGCCGACGAAGGTGGACTGGTCCAGCTTCTCGATGGTGAGGGTGATCCCGATCTCGGCGAGGTTCGCCTGGAAGAGCTCGGCCGATGCGCTGTCGGCGCCTGCGCCCATCGCCACGGTCAGCTCGGTGCCCTCGGCGATGCCGGCGGCGGCCAGCAACTCCTTCGCCTTGGCAAGGTCGGTGGTGAAGACCGGGATGCCGTCCGCGTAGCCGCGGACCATCGGGGCGACCAGCGTCGGGGTCTGGGAGGCGAGGCCCTTGTAGATGCCGGCCAGCACGTCCTCGTAGGGGAAGGCGTAGCACATCGCCTGCCGCGCCTCGACCGAGGCCAGCGGGCCGCCCTCGGTCATCGTGAGGTACTCGACCTCGGTCGAATCCTGCGGATCGACGACCAGGTTGGCGTTGGCCTGCAGTTCCTCGATGTCCTCGAGCTGGACGCTGAAGCGGTCCATGATGTCGACCTCGCCGGCCTCCACCAGCTGGCGCATGGTGCCCGCCTCCTCGACCACGCGGATGATGATGCGGTCGAGGTGCTGGCCTTCCCAGCCGCCCCAGTAGGTCGGGTTCTTCTCGAGCACCACGCCGGTGGCCGGGTCGTACTCGGTCACGACGTATGGGCCGGTGCCCGCGCCGTCGGAGTTGAGTTGCATCCAGGCGTTGCCGAGGTCGCCGTCGGCCTCGTTGGCCATGGCCACGTTGACGTTGACCACCTGCGGGCCATAGGTCGCGGCCAGCGCGGTCGGGAAGAGCGGCTGCGGGGTCTTGAGATCGAAGACGATCGTTCCGGCGTCGGGCACGCTCATCTGGGCGGGGTCGGAAACGAACCGCTTGAACACCCCGACCGCGCCCTTGTTCAGCGCGAGCATCCGCTCGTAGGAGGCCTTCACCGCGTTGGCGTCGCAGGGATCGCCGTTCTGGAACGTGACGTTGGGGCGGATCTTGAAGGTCCAGACCGACTGGTCCTCGTTGGACTCCCACGACTCGGCGATCAGCGGCTCGAACTCCTCGGTGCTGGAGCCCTTCAGCCCGATCAGCCCCTCGTAGACGGCGCGGATGACGCAGGTGGAGCGGTAGTCGTACTGGCTGTGCGGGTCGCGGTCGCTCGGCGCGCCGTCGAGGCCGACCACCAGCGTGGTGGCGTCGGCCTGGTAGCGGGCGAAGGCGATCGGCGCTGCGCCGGGCGCGGGGGCGGCGCCGGCCACACGAGACCGCGCGGCGGCCGCGGCAGGCGCGACGAAGCCGATCGCGGCGAGCGCCTTGAGCAGGGAGCGGCGGTCTGCCGCCAGGGCGAAGGTGTCGTCGAACGGGAGCATCGGGGCTTCCTCCGTCTGGGACCCGTGCAGCGGGCCGAAACACCGGGGCGTCCCGGTTCGTTTCATCTTAGCAAGCGGTTCGCCGCTCTGTGGCAACGCGCGCCAGCCGGGAGTCCGGCCATCGCTTTGCCGGGATGTACGTACGATGCGGCCGGACATGGCACAATGCCGGCGACACGAGGGAGGTGAGCACCATGGACAACCGACGATTCGACGCCCTGGCGCGCGTGTTCGGGGGCCGCGGCACCCGGCGCTCGGTGGCGGCCGCCGCGCTGGCGGTGCTGGCCGGCCGGGCCGTCCTGCCGTCCGCGCCCGCGGTGGCGCAGCAGAACGGCGAGGGCGAGGACTGCCTGCGCCCGGGGTCCCGCTGCGACAACAACCCGACCATGTGGTGGCGCAACAACAGTTGCAAGCTGTGCTGCAGCGGGTTCCCGGAGCCCGACGGCGACGGCTGGGTCTGCGGTTGCACCCCGAAGGGCGGCGGCTGCGCCAACACCGCCGGGTGTTGCCGCGATGAGCGCTGCTACTACGGCGTGTGCGGCGGCCCGAGTTGCATGCCGGATGGCGGAGAGTGCGTCGCCAACGGCATCCCGTGTTGCGAAGGGCTTTACTGCGACCCCTACGGCTGGTGCAAGCCGGACCCGGCCTACGTTCCTCCCGCGCCGACCGCGGCGCCCGCCCCCGCGGCATCCGCCGGATCGTTGCTGTTGCTGGCGCTGGTGTCGAGGGTGACGT
>JBJTKE010000502.1:0-5805 GCA_046096285.1 Chloroflexota bacterium | reverse complement strand
CGCCGCTGACCCAACGGCCGGGCGCTTCCTGCACCTTTTGGGCCAGCCTGTTTTCCGGATGTTCACCGCGCCCCCGCGGTGCTTGAATGAACGCGTCAGGAAAACCCGGCGCGGCCGGGACCGCGGGAGGCCGGAAGGGTTCCGGGAGCCTCGCCGCCAGGAAGGAGCAACGACATGAGCGCCATCATCGAACTGGTCAACCGGATCGCCCGCGAGGACGAGGGGCAGGACATGGTCGAGTACGCCCTCGTGCTCGGCGTCATCGCCATCGCCGGGATCACCGCCATCATCGCCCTCGGCCCGAAGATCGCCGACCTCTGGAGCGACGCCGACGCCGGCGTCCCCGCCGTCGACTAGCAGGGCGAACCGCGGACGACGCCGATGTCGGCCCCGGTCCGAGGCACGGAGCGATCCGGCCGCGGCCCGGGGCCGACCCGTTCCCCGCGGGGAGCGACTCCACGATGACGGTGACGATGACGACGCGCCGCCCACATCCCGGGGCCGGGCGCGGGAAGGGAATCCCGGCATGTCATGTCCTCCAAGCGGCGAGTGAACCGGGCGCGGGAGCGGGTGCGCGCCGAGCGCGCCGCCGCCCACGCGGCCGCCGTCCTGCGGCAGTGCGGGATGAAGCGCGCCTACGAGACGCGCGAGCAGGCCGAACGCGCCGGCCGGGCGCTCGGCGGGCGCAGCGGCCTGCCGATGCGGGCGTACCGCTGCCCGCACTGCTCCACCGCCGCCTACCCCCTCTGGCACCTCGGCCACGACCGCTGACGGCCGGCGCAGGCTGGCGCAGGCGTGGTTCCCGTCCCGGGTGCAGCCGGCCGGGAGCCAGAATCGGCGGGTTCCGGAACGGGCCGGGCGAGCGGCCCTGCCGCGTGAACGCCGCGATCTCGCCGGGGGCAGCCCGGGCACGACAGCCCGGCTTTCCCGGTGAACGATGGGCCACCGGCGAGATTGCCGCTTGCAGCCATCGCCGGTCGGCGGCAAGATGCCGCATCGCGCCGGCGATGGCGCAAAGGCACAGGAGGGCGGCATCGGCATGGACTCCGGCAGCTTCGACGGCATGACCCGGCTGATCGCGCGGGGGATCTCGCGGCGGCATGGCCTCCGGGCGGCGGCGGCGGCGATCGCGGCGGCGGCCCTCTCGCGCCGGCGGGGCGCGGAATCCGCCGATTCCTGCTCGGATTCGGCCTGCGAGGCCGACGCCGATTGCTGCTCCGGGGTCTGCGTGCCCGCGGGCAAGGGCAAGGGCCGGGGCAGCCGGGGCATCTGCCGGTGCGTGCGCGCCGGGGGCGACTGCCGCCGCGGCACGGACTGCTGCCAGAAGGGCGCGAATCCGCTGACGTGCAAGGCCGGCACGTGCGTCAAGCCCGCCCGCTGCATCAAGCTGAAGCGCGCCTGCACCGCGCGGGACACCTGCTGCGCCGGGGTGTGCACGTCGAGCGGGTCGGGCGTGTGCTGCATCCCGCTCGGTGCGCCCGGCTGCAGCACGGATGGGGATTGCTGCATCGATGGCGGCTACGCGGTCTGCGTCCGCGGCAGTTGCGGGGTGGCGGCGTCCGACGCCCGCCTGAAGGAGGCGATCGAGCCGCTGTCCGGCAGTCTCGCCGCGGTCGGGGCGCTGCGGCCGGTGCGGTGGACCTGGACGGCGGAGTCCGGGCTGGGCGCCGGGCGGCGGATCGGATTCATCGCGCAGGAGGTGCGGGAGGTCGTGCCGGAGGCGGCGCAGGAGATTGGCGGCGGCTACCTCGGAATCGACTATCCGAAGCTGACGGCGGTGCTGGCGGGCGCGGTGCAGGAGCAGCAGGCGGAGATCGCCGGGCTGCGGGCGCGGCTGGCGGCGCTGGAATCCGCCGCCGCCGGGATGTGCGGGGAGGCATAGCGGCCCCTCGACACCCGGACCGGCCGGGATTTGGGCACCTGCCCTCACCCCGAAGCCCTTCTAACCGGGACCGTTTCGGCAATCGCTCCGATTGGGCCGCACGCCCTCACCCCAAACCCCGCTCCCTGTGCGAGGGAGCGGGGCTTGTTGTTGCAATCGTGGCGAAATGCGGGGGCTCCGGGCGCCGCTGGCGAGGGCTGCCGCGGGTCGGAGACCGCCGATGCCGAACCTGCCCGGGCATGCGCCGCTGCTTCCCTGGCGCCGGTCGCGGGAAGCGGGGGCGATGGCCGGTGAACCCCACGGGCTGCCTGCTCGCTACTCCAGCCGGATGCCCGCGGAGCGCGCACCGGGAACCGGGTCCACCCGGTCTGGCAGGAGCGAGGGGAGGATGGCCGCCCGGGCGATCGCCTCCGGCAACGGCAGCGGCAACGGGCGCGGCGACGCCACGCCGGCCCCGGGCATCGCGGGCAGGACGGGCTGGGCATCCTCCGGGCCGAACATGGAGGGGTGGGCGTCGTGCTCGGCGGCGAGGGAGGCGTCGAGGATGCGGGCGATGGCCTGCGCGTCCGGGCCGCCGGAGTGGGCGAGATCGGCCAGCCAGCGGGTGGCGTGGACGCGGAGCCAGGCGTCGTCCAGCGAGGCGGCGATGGCCAGTACGTCGAGCAGGGCGGCGGCGGCGGCGCGGGGCTGGCCGAGATCCCGCCGCACCAGCGCGAGATGGGCGAGCGGCGGGCCGTTGCCGGCCTCGTTGCCGTCCTGCTGCTTGCGGGCGATGCCGCTTTCGAGCGCGGCGGCAGCCTCGTGGAGGCGGCCGAGCCGGTGGAGTTCCACCCCGCGCCGGACGCGCATCCAGGCCTGGAGAAAGGGCGGGGCGGTCATGTCGCGTTCGTCGCCGATCAGGGCGTGGGCGCGCTCGATGGCGGCGAGGGCGGTCCCCGGGTCCTCCTCGAGGTCGCAGCTTCCATAGAGAAGCGCCATCGCTTCGACGAGCGAGTCGCCGCTGGCGCGGGCATCCGCGAGGGCCTCGGTCAGGACGGCCCGGAGGCGGGGCAGGTCTCCCTCGCGAGAGGCGAGTTCGGCCCGCATGTAGTGCGTCCAGAACCGGGCCTCGGTGGTGAGCGCCGGGAGATGGGGCATGATCCGGTCGAGCTGGGCGGCGACGCTGGCGGCGCGATACCGGAAGATGTGGGCGTACTTGAGATTGGCGATCAGGCGGCTGGCGAGGTCGGCCTCGCCTGCCGCCAGCGCCCAGTCCAGCGCGGCCCGGCCGTGGGGGTAGTCGGCCTCCAGCAGGGCCATTTCCGAGGTCTTGTTTGCGCGGATCAAGGCGTCGAGCTGGAGGAAGCGGCTGGCGGCCCACTCGGCGTGGGCGCGGCGTGTGGCCTGCTCATCGCCCGCCGCGCGCAGGCGGTCGAGGGCGAAGAGGCGGATCGGCTCCAGCATGACGAAGCGGGCCGAGCCGTCGGGGTGCTGCCGGGCCTGGGGCTGGATGAGATGGGCGCGGGTCAGGCGGGCGAGGGCGCCGCCGATGGCCTGCCGGTTGGCCGCCGAATCGGGCGCATCCGCGGAGAGCGCGGCGGCGGCGTCGACGCCGAAGCCGCCAGGAAAGACCGAGAGCAGCCGCAGCAACCGCTGGTCCTCCGGGGTGAGGCCGTTCACGCTCCAGGCGATGGCGGCATCCATCGAGGGAAAGCGGCGGGTCTGGTCGGTGACGGTGGTGGCGAGCGCGCCGAGACCGGAGTCCTGCATCAGGGCGAGCAGGGTTTCCGGGAGGAGCACGTCCATCTGGGCGGCGGCCAGGGCGATGGCGAGCGGGAAGCCGCCGAGCCGGGAGCAGAGATCGTGGATGACGGGGCGGTCCGGCCCGTTGTCCGCCGGGGCGAGACCACGCTGGGCGGCCAGCCGGGTGAACAGCTCGACCGCGGGGGAGGCGGGGCCATCGGTGGCGAGCGGCCGGACCAGCATGATCCGCTCGCCGGGAATGCGCAGCGGCTCGCGGCTGGTGGCCAGGATCGCGAGTTCGGGAACCGACTCCAGCAGCCAGGCGATGTCCGGCGCGGCGGCCGGCAGGTGTTCGAGATTGTCGAGCACGAGCAGGCGCGGGGCGCCCGACAGCGCGGCGGCCAGCGCCTCGCGCAGGGAGCCGCCGGAGACCGGGACGTCGATCGCGGTGGCGATCGCCGGGAGCACGTCGTTCGCATCGACCAGGCTGGCGAACAGCGCCACGTTCACCGTGCCGGCATGCCGCCGCGCGGCCTCCAGGGCGAGCCGCGTCTTGCCGATGCCGCCGGGACCGGTGAGGGTCAGCAGGCGGGCGTCGGGGTCGGCGAGGATGGCGGATACCGTGTCGAGATCGGCGAGGCGGCCGGTGAGGGGCGTCCGCAGGGCGCTTGCGGGCAGGTTCGGGATGGGGGCCAGGGCGAGGGCGCCCTCGCCCATGATCAGCCAGCGGCTGCCCGCGGCGTCCAGCCCGAGCGCGCCCGCCAGCATGCGCAGCGTGGTGACCTGCGGCTCGTTGCGCCCGGATTCCAGGTTGATGATCGTGCCGCGGCTGATGCCGCTCGCCCGGGCGAGTTCCGACTGCGACGTGCCGGACCGCAGCCGGGCCAGCCGCACGCGCTCCCCCGCCGACCCGGCGGGCGGTTCCCCCCTGACGCCATCATCCCCGCCGGCCGTTCTGGTCATGATCGCTGCCCCGTTGGCCGTGGTCCCAGTTTCTCACCACATCGTAACAGAAATTTGTTTCGAAAATGGCGGATTTCGCGCAGCGCATCGCACACCCGCGACCGCGGTTGCGCAACGGATTGCACACCCCTTCACGCGGATTGCGCAGGCGTTGGGCGCCTGTGTACTGGTGTGCGCCAAAGGTCGCACAGGTGTGTCCAAACACCTGTTCGACCTTTTGCTTCTCTTTCCGTTCCTGACCCGCTAACGTAATGGTTCAATCAATGTGGCGATTCTCCGGCTCGACGGCAGGGGTTACGGGCATGGACGAGGGACGGTTCGACGACGCAAGCCGCCAGTTGGCTGGCGGGATGAACCGCCGGCGCGGGGCGATCGCGGCGGCGGCGGCGCTGGTCGGCGCGCTGCGCGGGGCTCCCGCGGCGGCAAGCGGCCGCGGCGCGGAGGCCGCCGCAAGTGGCAAAGATGGCCAGAAGCACGGCGGCAACGGCAACGGCAACGGCAACGGCAGCGGCGACGGCAGCGGCGACGGCAACCGCGACCACGCCGCTGTCCGCCAGGGTGACGGCGACCGCAAGGGCAGCGGCAAGGCGAGGCCCGCCGGCGGCGCGGACGCCCCGGCCCGCGCCTGCGTCAGCCACCGGGCGGCGAACCCCGCCTGCGAGGAGGACGCCGACTGCTGCGGCGGGCAGTGCCGGGGCGGGGAGTGCCGGTGCCTGAACCGGACGCTGCCCTGCGAGCGGAGCGCGGACTGCTGCGACGGCCGTGCCTGCCGGGAGGGCCGCTGCGGCGCTGCGGCCCGGTGCTGCCCCGCCGCCGCGCCAACTTGCCGCAGGACCACGGAGGCGACTGCGAACATGAACAGGGAGAGGCACACGCGCATGGACACGCCCAACAACCCAGGCAGGGCCGCCGCCCCAGCGCGGGGACCACGCGGCGGGAAGGAGGGGCAGCCCGGCCGCGGGTGATGAGCGCCGGAACCCGGCGATGCCGCGATGCCGCCCTGCGGCCTTGCGCGGTGGGAAGAGCGCGGAACCGTGCGTGATGGGGCCCGTGCGTTCGGGAGCGCCGCACGGAGCCTGAAGCAGATAGAGAGGAAACCAGACATGGACCAGGAACGCTTCGACGCGGCGCTGCGGGCGCTGCAGGCAGGAACGACCCGGCGGGCCGGGCTGGCGGGCATGGTAGGGGTGTTGCTCGGCGGTCTGAATGCATCGGTGGCGCAGGGGTCCGGCGCACGG
>JBJTKE010000501.1:0-7047 GCA_046096285.1 Chloroflexota bacterium | reverse complement strand
GGGCGATCTTCATCGCCTTCCTGCTCACCCGGGTGGTGCCCGGCAACCCGATCGAGCGCGTCGCCGGCCCCTACGCCAGCGATGAGGAGGTGGCGCGGCTCAAATCCGAGGCCTACCTCGACCGCCCGATTCCGGAGCAGTTCGTCATCTACGTCCGCCAGTTGCTGAACGGCGACCTCGGCACCTCCTACAACACGGCCCAGCCGGTCACGAAGGACCTGGGCGACCGGTTGCCCGCCTCGGCGGAACTGGTGCTCTACGCCATGCTGCTGGCCATCGCCCTGGCCATCCCGCTCGGGGTGCTGAGCGCGGTGAAGCGCGGCACCTGGATCGATCATCTCGCCCGCGTGCTGGCGGTGATCGGCGTGTCCGCCCCGATCTTCTGGATCGGCCTGGTGCTGCTCCAGATTTTCTACGCCCGGCTCGAGTGGCTGCCGGGGTCGCAGGGGCGGCTGCCCATCGGCTACCCCGAGCCCGAGCACATCACCGGCATGTACACCATCGACGCCGCCCTCACCGGCAACTGGGTGACCTTCCGGGAGGCCGCCCGCGCGCTGGTGCTGCCGGTGGTCACGCTGGCTCTGGTGTCGATGGCGCCCATCGCCCGGATGACCCGCGCCACCATGATCGACGCGCTCGAATCGGACTATGTGCGGACGGCGAAATCGCTCGGGCTGCCCGCCCATCGCATCGTCTTCCAGCACGCCCTGAAGAACGCCATGCTCCCCGTGCTGACCCTGATCGCCGCCGTTGTCGGCTACGCCATCGGCGGCGAGGTGCTGATCGAACTGATCTACTCCTGGCCGGGGCTCGGGCTCTACTCCTACAACGCGATCATGAGCGCCGACTTCCCGGCGGTGCAGGGGTTCATCATCCTCGCGACCGTTCTCTACATCCTGATCTACCTCGCGGTGGACGTGATCACCGCGCTCCTCGATCCGCGGGTGGAGTACTGACATGGCGTCCGCCCGCGAGCTTCCCGCCGCCGCGACCGCCTACGCCCTGCGCCCGCCCTTCCGGGAGCGGGCGCGGCAGGGCTGGGCCAGCCTGCGGGCCAACCCGACCGCGCTGGCGGGCGCGCTCATCGTGCTCACCCTGATCCTGGTCGCGATGTTCGCGCCGGTCATCGCGCCCTACGACCCGTACAAGCTGGACATGGGCGCCATCGCGCTGCCGCCCGGGCCGGGCCATCTGGTCGGGACCGACCAGTTCGGGCGCGACGTGTTCTCGCTGGTGGTGTTCGGGGCCCGGCTGGATCTGCTCATCGCGATTTCGGCCGTGATCGTCTCGCTGGTCATCGGCACGCTGATCGGGGCCGTGGCGGCCTACCTCGGCGGCTGGTGGGACGAGGGGATCATGCGGCTGATGGACATCCTGCAGGCCTTCCCGCGCTTCATCTTCGCGATGGGGATCGCCTTCGCGATCGGCCCGGGGCTGGCGACCGTGGTGATCGCGACGTCGGTGCTGAACATTCCCGGCTACGCCCGGCTGATGCGGTCGGTGATGCTGCCGGCCAAGAAGAGCCAGTACGCGATGGCCGCCCAGTCGATCGGGTCGAGCCACGCCGGCGTGCTGTTCGGCCATCTGATGCCGAACTGCCTGGTGCCGATCTTCGTGCAGTCCACGCTCCAGTTCGGCTGGGCCATCCTGGAGGCGGCCGGGTTGTCGTTCATCGGGCTCGGCGTCGAGACCTCGGCGGCCGAGTGGGGTGCGCTCATCCAGCTCGGCTTCCAGGATTTCAACGCCGGTCACTGGTGGATCTACACCTTCCCGGGGCTGGCCATCGCGGTGGCGGTGCTCGGCTTCAACCTGCTTGGCGACGGCCTGCAGGACATCCTCGACCCGAGGCGGCAATAGATGACCGCGAACGCGCACGATCGAACGCCGCTGCTCGAGATTCGCGGCCTGCAGACCCATTTCCCCACCCGCCGCGGCGTGGCCAGGGTGCTGGACGGTCTGGACCTCACGGTGGGCCGCGGCGAGATCGTCGGACTGGTCGGCGAGAGCGGGTCGGGCAAGAGCGTCACCGGCTACTCGGTGATCGGGCTGCTGAAACGGCCCGGGTACATCGCCGGCGGCGAGATCGTCTACGACGGACAGGATCTGACGAAGCTCGACGGCAAGGGCTGGGAGGACCTGCGCGGCAAGGAAATCGCCATGATCTTCCAGAACCCGCGCTCCTGCCTCAATCCGCTGCTCACCGTGGGGGAGCAGATCACGCAGGTGCTGCGCTACCGGCGCGGCATGTCCGGCGCCGAGGCGCGGGCCGAGGCGATCCGGCTGCTGGGCACGGTGCACATCCCGGAGCCGGAACGGCGGATGGCGTCCTACCCGCACCAGCTCTCCGGCGGCATGGCGCAGCGGGTGATGATCGCGATGGCGATCTCCTGCAAGCCGCGGCTGCTGATCGCCGACGAGCCGACGACCGGCCTCGACGTCACCACCGAACACCAGATACTCGAACTGCTGCGCGAGATGCGGGACGTCACCGGGGCCGGGGTCATCCTCATCACCCACGACCTGAACATGGCCGCCGAGGTCTGCGACCGCGTCGCGGTGATGTACGCCGGGTCCATCGTGGAACAGGCGCCGGTGCTGGACTTCTTCGCCCAGCCGCGCCACCCGTACACGCTGGGGTTGCTGGCGTCTCGCCCTCGCCTCGGGGTCGAGGAGGAGATCCCGGTCATCCCCGGCAACGTGCCGGACCTGATCGACCGGCCGTCCGGCTGCGCCTTCCACCCGCGCTGCCGCTGGGCCACCGCCGCCTGCTCGGCGCGGGTACCCGCCCTCGAGGAAATCGCGGCCGGTCACTGGGTGGCCTGCATCAACCGGGAGGCCGTGGCCCGCGATGTCCTCGCTGCGAATTGAACGTCTCGTCAAGCACTACCCGATCAGGTCGGGCTTTTTCGGCAGCCGCAGCCTGCATGCGGTCGATGACGTCTCGTTCGACCTCGCGCCGGGTGAGACGCTCGGGCTGGTCGGCGAGAGCGGATCGGGCAAGAGCACGGTCGGCAAGTGCGTGACCATGCTGGAGGCCCCGACGTCCGGCCGGGTGCTGCTCGGCGACCTCGACCTGACGACGCTCTCGTACAACCAGCTGCGCCCGGTGCGGAAGCAGATCCAGATCGTCTTCCAGGATCCGAACGATTCGCTCAATCCGCGCAAGACCGCCGGCGAGACCGTTGAGCGCCAGCGGCTCGAGGACCGTCTCGCCGAGGGCGAGGAGGCCCAGCGGCGGACCGCCGAGCTGTTCGAGCAGGTGGGGCTCAAGACGGAGCACATGGCGCGCTATCCGCACCAGTTGTCCGGCGGCCAGCAGCAGCGGGTGGGCATCGCCCGCGCGCTGGCCAGCGGGCCCGGCTTCATGGTGCCCGACGAGCCGACCTCGGCCCTCGACGTCTCGGTGCAGGCCAAGCTGATCCAGCTCCTGAAGCGGCTGCAGGAGGAGCGGAACCTCGGCTACCTGTTCATCTCCCACGATCTCTCGGTCATCGGCTACCTGTCGGACCGGGTGGCGGTGATGTACCTCGGGCAGATCGTGGAGATCGGCACGACGCGCCAGGTGTTCGAGCGGCCGCGCCACCCCTACACGATGGCGCTGATGAGCGCCGTGCCGTCCGCCAATCCGCTGGAGCGGCGCGAGCGGATTCACCTGTCGGGCGAAATCCCGTCGCCGATCGATCCGCCGAACCACTGCCGGCTGGTCTCCCGTTGCCCCTTCGCCACCGACGAATGCCGTGCCCGGCCGATCTCGCTGGACGAGGTGGAGCCAGGGCACCGGGTGGCCTGCATCCGCTCGGCGCGGGGCGAGATTCCCATTCCCCGGTTCCTGTTCGGCGCCGCTCCGGTTCACGCCCCGCGGCTAGACATCGCCGCCGCCGGCCCCGACCTGGAGTAGCGGCCACCCGGTTCGCCGCCGCCGCGGGCGGCGCGCCCGCGGGATGCAAAGGAGGTGCACCATGCCCGAGGACCAGCGTCCCCCGGCCGACCTGAAGCTCACCGAGAAGCAGGCGCTCGACCTGCTGGCCTACCTCGCGAGCTCGGCCGAAATCAGCCTGCACGAGCCGACCTACTACGGAACGTTCCGGCTGATCGATGCCGCCAGCAGGCTGATGGGCGCCCTGCTGGAGTCCAACCCGGACCTTGCCGAGTCGTTCATGCCGGAGTGGAAGGCGGACATCGACACCCGCAAGGTCTGGATGATGTGGGACCGCCCGGCCTACTTCCAGTTCCTGAAGGAGTCGCCCGCGGTGATCGCCGGGGAGATCCGGCGGCGGGAGGAGGCGGCGCAATGACGGCGCGGATGAACCCCGATGCGTTCTTCCAGGTGCTGAAGTCGCGGCGGGTGTGCCGCTCGTTCACCGGCGAGTCCGTGTCGGACGCGGATCTCGCGAGGATCACCGAGGCGGCCCGCTGGGCGAGCAGCGCGGGAAACCGGCACATCCACAAGTTCCTGGTGGTGCGGAACCCCGACACCATCCGCAACATCCGGTCGGTTTCGCCGGGGATGCTCTCGGAGCCGCCGGCCGCGATCGTGATCCTCACCGACGCCGAGGCCGCGAAGCGCGAGTCGATCCAGCTGGAACTGGACACCGCCAATCATGGCGATGTCGGCACCGCGGCCATGAACATGCTCAACATGGCGCACGCGCTCGGGCTCGGCGCCTGCCCGGTCACCTCGTTCAGCCATTCCGGGGTAGGCGTGATGCTCGGCCTGCCACCGCATCTCGAGCCGGAGTGGATCATCATGGTCGGCCACCCGGCGCCGGTCGCGCGGAACCTCAACGCGGGCGCGCCGAAGCCGCTGACCGCGCGCGATCTCACCTGGTGGGACGAGGTCGGCCGCCACGACCCGTAGCCGGTTTCGCCCGGATCCCCATCGACCCCGACCCCCCGACGCCCGATACCCACGGAGACCCTGCATGCCCTGGCGAGTTGAAATCGAGGATCTGCCTGATGTCGCGCGCGGCGCGGCGTTCCTGGGAAGCGGCGGGGGAGGGAACCCGTACATCGGGCGGCTGATGGTGGAGCGGGCCATTCGCGAAACCGGCAGGCCGCTGGAACTGATGCGGCTCGAGGACCTGCCGGACGATGCGCTGGTGATCCCGACCGCGATGATGGGAGCGCCGACCTGCATCGTCGAGAAACTGCCGGAGGGCATGGAGGCCGCGCGCTCGCTGCGGCGGCTCGAGGAGCACCTCGGAAAGAAGGCCACGGCGACGATGCCGATCGAGGCCGGCGGGGTGAATTCGATGATCCCGCTGGTGGTCGGGCTGCGGCTTGGGTTGCCGATCGTGGACGGCGACGGCATGGGCCGCGCCTTCCCGGAGTTGTTCCACGAGACCTTCCACATCTACGGCGTTTCCGGCACGCCGATGGTGGTGTCCAACGACCATGGGGACGCCACGCTGGTGGAAACCCATGACAACATGATGATGGAATGGCTGGCGCGCGGCATCACCATCCGCATGGGCGGAGTGGCCTACATCGCGGAGTACGCGATGGACGGGGCGACCGCCAAGCGGGTCTCGGTGGACGGCACCATCGGCATGGCGTTGCGGATAGGCCGGGCGATCCGCGAGGCCCGCGAGCAGCACCGCGATCCCTTCGCCGGGCTGATCGCCGCGCTCGATGGCACAAGCTACGCCCCGGCGAAAGTGCTCTTCACCGGCAAGATCGTCGAGGTCTACCGCCGAACCGAAGAGGGGTTCGCCAAGGGGACGGTGGTCATCCGGGAACTCGGAGACGACCCGGAGGAGATGGTCATCGACTTCCAGAACGAGAACCTCATCGCGAAGGTCGGCGGCGAGGTGAAGGCGGTGGTGCCGAACCTCATCAACATCCTGGACTCGGAGACCGCCGAACCGATCACGACCGAGGAACTGCGCTACGGACAACGGGTGACGGTAATGGTGGTCTCCGTGCCGCCGATCATGCGGACGCCCGAGGCGCTCGCCGTGTGGGGGCCACGCCCGTTCGGCTTCGACCTGGAGTTCGTCGAGCTGGCGTGAGGCGGGGCGCGCCCGCTCAGCAGACCGTCATGATGCAGACGTTCGTGGCCTTGCAGGTGACGGGTTTCGGCTTCGGCTTCGGCTTGGCGAGGTACCCGGCGACATCGCCGTCGGCGGAGGTTTCGGCCCGGAGTTCGACCGCGGCCTGGATGGCCCACGCGGGGGCCACGCCAAATGGCTCCAGCGTGCCCGCCGGGTCGGCGAGGAAGCGGTCGACGAACGCCGGGTCCTGGCCGGACTGCGCGGCGATGGTCTCGGCGATGGCGCGAGCGATGGGCGTGTTGCGGTCCACGGACGTGCCCTTTCGCGAATTGCGGTTGGACCCGACTCGATTTCGCGGCCCGGCGCGGCGGCAGCCCGCGGCGCGTGGCCGCGATGCAGGACGCCTCCCTGCCATCCGGAGCGGAACGGTACCATAGGGACGGGGCAGTCCAATTTGCGGCCTGCCGGATCGTGCCACCGGGAGCGACGGATGCTTCCACCCGGCGAACCACCGGCGAAACTGGACGGCGCCCATGTCAGGGTGCGCTCGGCCTCGCCGCGCCTGCGCGGCCGCGTGCCTGCCTGCCGCGATGCCGCCGACGCGATCCTGCGCGAGACGGAGCGCCTGCTCGGCAAGCCCGGGGCCGCACTGCCCCGGGTCGAGGTGTGGCTGGCCGAACCGGCGCCGCCTGGTGCTCCTGCCGGGGGCGATGGCCCGGTGGTGGTGGTCGCCTCGGATGAACCGGACCCGGCCTTCGCGGCGGCGCTCGCCCGGGCATGGGTGCGGGAGCGGTTCGGGCCGGATGCCGCGCAGGCCGACCTGCTGGTCGAGGGGGTGGCTGGCGTCGCGGCGGCACGAGCGGGGTTGGGCCCGTCGCTCGCCCGCATCCGGGAATGGGCGGCGTCGGCGGCGCGGGATGGATCGGCCGCCCATTCCCGGATGCGGGCGAGCGACGGGCCCAACCCCGCTCGTGCCGCCGCGACGCCAGCCACCCCCTCGACCAGCAGGTCGGCCTGCGCGGCATCCGGCCCGAACCGCTCCCGCACCCATGCC
>JBJTKE010000500.1:0-9586 GCA_046096285.1 Chloroflexota bacterium | reverse complement strand
GCCATCCGGAGCGCTGCGCCGGGGCGGTCACCCCGGGCGGCATCCTCCATCAGCAGGTCCGCCTCGGCGACGCAGCCGATGGCCGCCTGCTGCTCGTCCCGGAACTCCCCGAAGCGTCGCCAGGCCCTGTCCGCCATTGGTGCCGCCTCCCTGTTTGCCGTCGCTCGCGCGTCCCGCCGCCCCGGTTCATCTTCGCCGATTCGCGGCCTCCGCGCGGATGCCCGCGCCCGCCGCTGCTTCACGCCGCTCCCGCGATCGGTCGCGGCGGGTCCGGCCGCGGGTTCTCGAGCCCCCGTTTTGCAGGAACCACGCCTCGGCCGGCGCCGCTCGTTTTTTCGCGATTTCTTGCGGCGCCGCTCACGGCCGGGTCATTCGGGTGGCGCAGCATCGGTTCAGGCGCCGCCCGGGCGCCGCCGGGGATCCCGGGGTCCTCCGGACGAGAGAGGCAGGAGGTAGCTGGAAGGACTCGGAATCGAATGATGGCCGCGATCGCCATGACCGGTCTGGTCGTGACGCTCGCCGCCGTAGGCCGCCGCCCCGCCCGCGCGCCGTCGAGAACTGCCGCGAGAACATCGCGAAGCAGAACGAAAACGGGCAAACCGGCGCCAACACCGGCGACGCCCAGGACC
Organism: Chloroflexota bacterium; assembly: GCA_046096285.1. Lineage (GTDB taxonomy): Bacteria > Chloroflexota > Chloroflexia > Thermomicrobiales > UBA6265 > CADCWF01. The sequence continues at coordinate 8,957 of JBJTKE010000500.1, read as the reverse complement.
CGAAGTCCCTGCCGACCGCGGTCACCAACTGCGACCACTTCTGGCAGAACAACGGAGCCATCGGCAACAACTGATCGCCGCGCCATGGCGGCGGGACCCCGCGGGACCCTTGGGTCCGGCGGGGTTTCGCCGTGCACGGGTTTCGTCAGGTCGCGCCCCGGGCGCCGGTCCGGTCCCGCCAGTCGGCGGCAATCGGCTCCACCTCGAACTCCTCGATCAGCATCCTGAGGATCTGCTCAAGCATCACCCCGGACGTCGGCAGATGCCGCTTGTCGAGCGGGAAAACGCCTCGCTCTCCATCGGGCCGCGACGGGCGAAGCGCCGCAGAGACATGCCCATGGGGAAATCCGGGCGCAGGGTGATTCGAACTGGGGCGCCAGTGCCAGGCCAGGAGTTCGATGCCGCGGCGATCCAGCGGCGAGAAGTCGTATCCCGCCATGCGCGGCGCCCGAGGGTCGAGAACGTAGTACTTGCCCACGACGAGTGACGCGCCCCCCAGTGTTCCCCCGGGCACGCAGCGCTGCGGGCCGGGGGGTTCGGATCAGCAGGCCAGGGGCGCCGCCCACCGGCGTGAGCCGGGCGAGCAGGGGCACGGCCGAAACACTGCCAAGCGTTCGGCGCAAAGGCTCCAGGACGTCATCAATCTCCATCACTGGCAGGAGCATCGATGCCGCTGGGGCGCGCGAAACCAGGCAGGAACGAGAGGCTCACCACGGCCCGGCCGGTTTCGTCTTCCTCCATTCCGGCAAATGCCCCGGCATCGAACTGACGCATGAACTCCTCGCCCGAGATGCCGAGTCGCGCTCGACATGGCTCGTCGAGCAGCGCCATGCCGTCTTCCCAGGTCGGCTCATGCATCACCGGTTCGGCTGCGTCGCGGCTTGACAGCGCCATTGGTCGCGCCTGTCGGGTCCCGATCTCAACCGATGGCGCCACGACGGTCGCGTGGCTCTTCCCGGATGTTTGGCGTGTCCGGACAGCGAACTTGCCGGCCGATGTCGCACGCGGAAAACACCGCTTTGCCGAGGACCGCGCTCGTCGATCCGGCCTGCCCGGGAATCGGGATCAACACGGCGACAGGGGAGTCGCCCAGCCCGGACTTGGTCGAAGCGCGGCGCAATCCGCCAAAAACCAGGGGGCTACCGCGTCACGATCCGGTCGATCACCGCCGCCCCGTAGATCAGCGCCAGGTACCACAGGCTGTAGAGGAACATCCCCCGCGCCGTCGCCTTGCTGGGGTTCAGGTACAGCCGCGCCGCGTAGGCCAGGAACACGCCATTGATGACGATGGCGGCCGCCAGGTAGATCCACCCGAGCCCGAACGGCGTCAGGGCCACGCACAGCGCGAACAGCAGCACCGTGTAGATGAGGATCTGCTTGCGCGTCTCCGCCTCGCCCTTCACGTTCGGCAGCATCGGCACGCCCACCCGGCCGTACTCCCCCTGCTTCAGCAGCGCGAGCGACCAGAAATGGGGCGGCGTCCAGAGGAAGATGATCCAGAACAGCCCCCACGCCAGCACCGGCAGATCGCCGGTCACGGCGGCCCACCCGACCAGCGGCGGGAACGCCCCGGCCGCGCCCCCGATCACGATGTTCTGCGGCGTCCGCCGCTTCAGCCACAGGGTGTAGATGAACACGTAGAACAGATTGCCGGCCAGCGCCAGCATCGCCGCCAGCGGATTGACCGCTACCCACAACAGCACCACCGAGATCGCGGTCAGCGCCACGCCGAACGCCAGCACCCGCTCCGGCGCGATGCGGCCCGCCGCCGAGGCCCGGTCGCGGGTCCGCGTCATCTTCGCGTCGATGTCACGGTCGATGTAGCAGTTCAGGGCGTTCGCGCCGCCCGCCGACAACACCCCGCCCAGCAACGCCCACACCACCAGCGAGAACGGCGGCGCTCCCGCCTGCGCGATCGCCATCGCGCCAAGTTCCGTCGTCAGCAGGAGCGACATGATGCCCGGCTTGGTCAGCGCCACGTAGTCGCGGACCGTGCCGGCCACGCCCTCGCCGGGGGCCGCCAGCGCCCACGCGCGCCCGGCCCGCGGCATGGCGGCCCCACCACCGACCACACCCGAGCCTGCGCCCGCACCCGCACCTGCACCCGCGGCCGCCAACCCCGGCGCGGGCACGAACACGAACGCCAGCATCACCGCCAGCAGCGGCGTCATCGTCGCCAGCACCGCCGGGCCGAGCCAGGCGGGATGGTGCGTCGTCATCGCCGCGCCGCCCAGCGCGGCCTGCAGCGCCACCAGCCCGACCGAGGCCGCGGCCAGCCAGCGCGCCGCCGGCGCGGCCGAGCCCCGCCACGCCTGCCAGCCGATCACGACGGCCAGCGCCGCCGCCGCCAGCGTGCTGGCCTGGAACCCGGCCGCGCTCACGCTCGCGGCGCGCGCCGCGGCGGGCGCGCCATCCGGGCAGAGCGGCCAGGCGCAGGCCAGCGCGGCCCCCGCCGCGTTGCTGGCCGCCCCGGAAAGGATGAGCACGAAGGTCGCCGCCGCGCCGATCAGCCCGGCCCGGCGCAGCCGCGGGTCCGCCTCGCCGCCGCCGGCCGCGGCCAGCCACGCGGGAGCGCCCCGGTCGGCGGAGGCGCACAGCACGGTCAGGAGCGATGCCGCGAAGACGGCCATCGCCAGCCCGAGGTGCACGGTCCCGATCCACGGCAGCGTGCCCGACCCGGCGGTGAATGCCCCCAGCGCGCTCTGCGCCGCCACCAGCGCCACGGCGGCCCACGCCGCGCGGCGGGTCCGGGCGGAGGCGGCGGCGGTCAGCGTCGCCGCGATCGCCGTCGCCAGCAGCACGGCCCCGATCGAGGCGGAAACCGCCCGGTGCAGCCAGTCGACCAGCAGCGCAGGATCGGCGGGAGGCAGCCACCTGCCGTCGCAGCGCGGCCAGCCAGCGCAGCCCGGTCCCGTGCGGACCCGGGCCAGCCCGGCGAGCACGATCGAGGCGAACGTGGACAGCGCGGCGAGCGCCGCCAACCGGAACAGCCGGGACATGTACCCTCCCACCCCGCGCGGCGGGCCGGAGCGCGCCGCGCATGCATCGCGGCTGTATTGTAGCCTTTCATACGCCAGCCGCGGCGCCGTCCATTGTGGTGGACTCACAGGTCGCGTGTGGCTCGTGGTCCGGTTCCTGCTCATCGGCCCAGCGAGGCGTGCTTCGTTGGCAAGAAAGGGGGCGCCGCGCATGAAGCTCGAACCGAACCGCCAGCCCCCTGGCGGAGAACGGAAAGACGGCATGATCACGTCAACTTCCCGCGGCGGGCGGGCATCGGCAGGCAGCGTGGTGTGGCGCGGCGCTGGCACGGCGCCCGCCGTCGCCGCGCCGGTGCGCCCGGCCGACCGCGCATCCGGCGTCACCACCCGGGTGCTGGTGGTCGAGGACACCCCCGAGATCGCCCGCCTCATCCAGAAGGGCCTCATGCTCGACGGCTACCACGTCGATCTCGCTGCTGACGGCTGCGCCGCGCTCGCCGCCGTCCGCGACCGCGCGCCGGACGTGATGGTGCTGGACCTGATGCTGCCGGACATCGACGGCCTCGAGGTCTGCCGCCGCGTCCGCGCCGCCGAGGACTCGACCGGCGCGCCGCCGATGCCCATCCTGATGCTCACCGCCCTCGACGCCATCCGCGACCGCGTCAACGGGCTCAACGCCGGCGCCGACGACTACCTCAACAAGCCTTTCGCCCACGCCGAACTCAGCGCCCGCATCCGCGCCCTGCTGCGCCGGTCCAGCGCCCACCCCGACGCCGAACCGCGCGGCACGCCGCAGGCTCCCCTGTCCTATGACGATCTCACCCTCGACCCCTCCAGCCGCATCGTCACCCGCGGCGAGCGCCGGGTCGTCCTCACCGCCCGCGAGTTCGACCTCCTCCACATGTTCATCCGCCACCCCAACCAGGTCCTCACCCACGACACCCTCATGGAGCGGGTCTGGGGCGACGACTTCTTCGGCGAGTCCAACGTGCTCGCGGTCACCATCGCCTCGGTGCGCCGCTCCCTCGAGGAAGGCGGCGAGCCCCGGCTCATCCAGACCGTCCGCGGCGTCGGCTACGTCCTGCGTTCCACGCCGTAGCACAGGACGGTCCAGGCATGAAACGGCGGACGGCGGCGGAAGCCGCCGTCATTTCATTTCCCGGTCATGCGGCGGTCATGGCGCGTTCATCCCGGTGAGCTATCCCTTGGGGCAGCGCCGTTCGGCTCGAACGGCCCGATCCGGCGAGGGAGTTGGGATGGATACGGCTCGGTTCGAACGGCTTGCCAGGCAACTCGCGGGAACCCGCTCCCGGCGCGACGCGGCCCGCGTCCTCGCGGCCGCGCTCGCCGCGGCTCTGCCCGGCGCCGCCAGCGCGGCGGGACCAAACCCGGAGGGCATCCCGATCATCAGTTGCAAGATCCCCGGCGAACTCTGCCAGGGCGATCAGGCCTGCTGCTCCGGCCATTGCAAGCAGGGCATCTGCACCTGCGTGCGCCGCGGGCGCCGCTGCTGGACGCCCGCCGAGGGCGTGCTTTGCTGTTCCGGCCGCTGCCACAGCGGCAAGTGCCGGTAGCCATCCTGCCGCATCACGGAAAAGCCATCCAATGGACCAGCAGACCTTCAGCCTGATTGTCCGCTCCATCGGCCGGGGCGGCAGCCGCCGCGCCGCCGTGGCCGCACTCGTGGTCGCCGCCCTCGGCGGCCCGGTTCCCGGCATCGTCCGGGCCGATCCCGCCGCGGAGAGCAACATCATCCCCGGCTGCCGCCTCACCGGGCAGCGCTGCCGCAAGAAAAGCAACTGCTGCACCGGCAAGTGCAAGAACGACCGCTGCGCCTGCGTCAACCGCGGCGGCAGTTGCCTCGTCACCATCGCCCGCGGCCTGCCGCCCGTGCCGGTGCACGCCAACTGCTGCTCGAACCGGTGCGACAACGCCGGCAAGTGCCGCTAGCCCCTCGCAGGAAGGAGTTCCCGACCATGGACCAGCACCGCTTCGACGGCCTCGCCCGCAGCCTCGCCGCGGTCCGCGGCCGCCGCGCGGCGGCCGCGGCGCTCGCAGGGGCGGTCCTCTCCGCCGCCGCCCACGCGGAACCGGCGGAGGCCGCCATCCGCCTCTGCCGCCTGCCCGGCAACGAGTGCTCCAGCGGCCGCGTGTGCTGCAGCCGCACCTGCCAGCAGGGCGTCTGCGGCTGCGTCGGCAGGGGCGGTTCCTGCTACCAGATCGGCGCGGCCTGCTGCTCCGGCCGGTGCCGCCGCGGCAAGTGCCGCTGACCGCCGGGGGTCTCCTCCCGGAACCGCGCGACCTCGCAACCGCGCAAGCGCTCCCGCTCCCGCAGCCACGGGAGCGGGGGCGCGTGCGTGGTCATGGCAGGTGGCCCGGCCGGGCGCACGGCGGCCCGCGGCCCCGGCCGGCGCGGCGCACCGGCGCATTTCCCGTCTGGCACGCCCCGTGCGACCGCTTCCCCGGACGCCGGGTCCCCGCCCGCCGCACGGGCGACGTTCGTCACCCCCTGGAAGGACATCCCATGACCGACAACCATCGCTCCCGCGCCAACCTGCCGATCCCCGATTCCCGCTCGGGCGGCTCCGTCCGCTTCGACGCCAGGGACCCCCACTCCTGGTTTCCGCCCATCAGCCAGGTGGAGCCGCCAGCCGGAGCGCCAAACGTGCTCGTCGTCCTGCTCGACGACACCGGGTTCGGCGCATCAAGCGCCTTCGGCGGCCCGGTCAACACCCCCACCGCCGAACGCCTCGCCCGCGGCGGCCTGAAGTACACCCGGTTCCACACCACCGCCCTCTGCTCGCCCACCCGCGCCGCGCTGCTCACCGGCCGGAACCACCATTCGGTCGGCATGGCAGGCGTCACCGAGATCGCCACCTCCGCCCCCGGCTACAGCTCGGTCATCCCCCTCAGCACGTCCCCCATCGCCCGCATCCTCCGCGACAACGGCTACTCCACTGCCCAGTTCGGCAAGTGCCACGAGGTGCCCGTCTGGCAGACCAGCCCGATGGGCCCCTTCCAGCAGTGGCCGACCATGATGGGCTTCGAGAAGTTCTACGGCTTCATCGGCGGCGAAACCAACCAGTGGTTCCCCGAGGTCTTCGACAACCTGACTCGCGTCGACGTCCCCAGCGACCCCTCCTACCACTTCACCACCGACATGACCGACAAGGCCATCGACTGGATCAAGGCCCAGAAAGCGATCTACCCCGGAAAGCCCTTCTTCCTGTACTGGGCCCCCGGGGCGACCCATGCGCCGCACCACGTCCCGCCGGAATGGATCGAGAAGTACCGGGGCGCGTTCGACGACGGCTGGGACGCCCTCCGCGAGCGCACCTTCGCCCGGCAGAAGAAACTCGGCGTCATCCCCGCCAATGCCGAGCTCACCGCCCGCCCGGCGGAAATCCCCGCATGGGACGAGATGCCCGAGGACCTCAAGCCCGTCCTCCGCCGCCAGATGGAGACCTACGCGGGCTATCTCGAGCACACCGACCACCACGTCGGCCTCCTCATCGACACCCTCGAGCACGGCGAGATCCTCGACAACACCCTCGTCTTCTACATCCTCGGCGACAACGGCGCGTCCGCCGAGGGAACCATCAACGGCACCTTCAACGAGATGATCAACTTCAACGCCGCCAACGAACTCGAGACCCCGGAGTACCTCCTCGCCAATCTCGACAAGTGGGGCGGCTGCGAATCCTACGCCCACTACGCCGTCGGCTGGGCGCACGCGATGAACACCCCCTACCAGTGGACCAAGCAGGTCGCCTCCCACTTCGGCGGCACCCGCAACGGCGCGATCGTCCACTGGCCCGGGGGCATCCCGGCGAAGGGTGAGACGCGCACCCAGTTTCACCACGTCATCGACGTCGCCCCGACCATCCTCGAAGCCGCGGGCATCCCCGCGCCCGAGTTCGTCGACGGCGTGCAGCAGGCCCCGCACGAGGGGGTCAGCATGGCCTACACCTTCGCCGGCCGCGACGCCGGCGACCGCCACACCACCCAGTACTTCGAGATGTTCGGCAACCGCGGCATCTACGACTTCGGCTGGACCGCCGTCACCCGCCACCGCACCCCGTGGCTGCTCCAGGCCGAGGGCGCGCCGCTCGACGAGGACGTCTGGGAGCTCTACGACACCGCCAGCGACTGGACCCAGGCCCACAACCTCGCCGCCGAGATGCCGCAGAAACTGGCCGAACTCCAGCGCCTCTGGCTGATCGAGGCCGCCCGCTACAACGTGCTCCCGCTCGACGACCGCCTCGCCGAGAAATGGAGCCCGGAGACCGCCGGCCGCCCGGCCCTCATCACCGGCAACCGGCAGGCGCTCTTCCCCGGCATGGCCCTCGGCGAAAACAACATGCTCGACATCAAGAACCGCTCCTACGCCGTCACCGCCGAGGTGGCCCTGCCCGATGCCCCCGCCTCCGGCGTCATCGTCGCCCAGGGCGCCAACTTCGGGGGCTGGGCCATCTACGCCCGCGAGGGCAGGCTGAAGTACGTCTACAACTTCCTCGGCCTCGACCGCTACGAGGTGACCGCCAACGCCCCGCTTCCCGCAGGCAAGCACCAGGTCCGCATGGAATTCGCCTACGACGGCGGCGGCCTCGGCAAGGGCGGCGACGTCACCCTCTACCTCGACGGCAAGAAGATCGGCGCGGGCCGCGTCGAGCACACCCACTCCTCGGTCTTCTCCGCCGACTCCACCGCCACCGTGGGCGACAAGCGCGGCGCGCCCATCAGCCCCGACCTGGCAATCGAGGGCAACCCGTTCACCGGCAAGATCATCGGCGTCCAGATCGATCTCGCCCTCGACAACAAGGATCACTTCGTCAGCGCCCGCGAGCGCTGGCGGGTGGCGCTCGCGATCCAGTAGCGGCGCGCCCGGCTCCTGGCTCCTGGCTCCTGGCTCCTGGCTCCTGGGCCCCGATCCCGTCCCGGCGGGATCGGGGCCTGCCGCCGATCCCGGCGGCGCGCCCCGCGTACCCGCGGCAGGAAGCCCGGCGCCCAACACCGCCGGCGGCGGGCCAGCGCCGGGCGGACACGGACACGGACACGGGCATGGGCATGGGCATGGGCATGGGCGCGTCCGCCCGGATTGCGGCACAATGCCGCCAGTCGCCAGCCGCCGGGGCCAGCCGGGCTCCGGCGCCGCCCGCCAGCGAGGACGCGCGCCATGTCCCACGCCGACGCCCACCCGCCAGTCACCGCGGGCGCCCCCAACGTCTCGAGTTCCGCCTACGTGCAGACCGAACTCTCCTGGGTCCGGTCCCGGCTCAGCGCCGAGCGGACCTTCCTCTCCTGGACGCGCACGGCCACGACCCTGGTCGGCTTCGGGTTCACCCTCTACCAGTTGCTGCCGGTCCTCGCCAACCGGGAGGTTACGCCGGACGATTCGCGCGCCTGGGCGCTCGCGTTAATCGCGGCGGGGCTGGTGGTGCAGGTCATCGGCATCGCCCAGTGGCGGAACGAGGCGGCCTTCGCCGGCCAGTTCGAGATCGACGGCATCGGCCACGAACCTGGCTTGCCCAGCTGGCGCTTCTCCTGGCTGTTCGCCGCCTTCGTCATCATCACCGGCCTCGCCTCGATGGCCTGGATCGCCGCGAACTGATCCCCGCGGCGCCTCTCCCGCGCGTCCCGACCAGCCCCGGGCCGCCCGGGAACCTCCCGATTCCGGCCCCCGCCGGCCCGCGTCCCCCCTACGCGACGAAAAGCCCCGCTCCGCGGACCGCTCCGGACCCGCGTCGACCCCCACAGTGCGCCCCGCACCGCGACGAAAGCCCCGCTCTCGCCGCAGCGGCGATGGGGTTGGGGTGGGGCGCACGGCCCTCCCGCCCCGGAGGGTCAACACTGTCCGCCTGCGACGGGGCCTGGAGGTCGGGCAGATAGCCGCACCGGTGCGGAGGTTCACAACTGTCCGGGCATGAAGGGGTCCCGGGGTGGGTGGAGGCGGCCGGCCCAGTCCGCGGTTTCCATCCG
>JBJTKE010000499.1:0-2128 GCA_046096285.1 Chloroflexota bacterium | reverse complement strand
CCGCCGGATCCGGTGAACAGCAGGATGTCGGAGAACTCGGTCCGCGCATTGCGGGTGACGACGGTGGCGCGGAGGCGGCCGTCGTCGAGGGCCTGCACGTCGTCAATGGACACGAGTTCGAGCCGCTCCGTGCGCGCCACGCGATCGCTGCGATTCTGGAGGAGGTAGAGCAGTTCCGGAGCGGGGCCGGTAGCGCCGCCGAGGATGCCCTCGATCATGCGGTCGCTCATCAGGGCGTAGGCGCGGCGCAGGTCGCCGGCGTTGCGGCAGGCGAGGGACTGGACAACGACCTCCCGCAGCGCGCTGGCCTGATCGCCGCTCGCTGGCGGGCCGCCCGGAACGGACGCGGCAGCCGGGAGGACGCCGGATGGCGCGGCGATGGGGGTGGCGGCCGGGCCAGCCGACTGGAACTTCCGCGGCTCCACGGTGCACAGGTCCGGCTTCGGCGCTTCGGGAGCGGAGACGGGCGTGGCCTGGGCGAGGGCTCCGCCATGCACGGCGAAGAGCCCGAGCGCCGCCCCAAACGCCAAATCGCGAACAACTCGCCTTGTGCGCGCCGCGCGCGGCATGGCCGCCCCTTTCTCTCGACGATGCGGTAACGTTTACCTCGCCGGAACGAGGGCGCGCGGAGTGTGCGTCATGGCCGGTGGGAACGGCAAGGTGCGCACCGGCGACGGGGCCGGGGGCGCGAGCGAGCGGGAGGGCATGAGGTGGCCGAGAGTGCCGGAGAGGTTGTGCTCCGGGCCGAGGGCGTGGGCCGCTCGTTCCGCGGTCTGCAGGCGCTGGCTGATTACGACCTCGCGCTGCGGCAGGGCGAGATTCTCGGGGTGATCGGCCCGAACGGGGCGGGGAAGTCGACGCTGTTCAACGTGCTGACCGGGTTCCTGCCGCCGAGCGCCGGCCGCGTGCGGCTCGGCGAGCGGGACATCACCGGGCTGGCCCCGGACGCCGTGGCCCGGCTCGGGATCGCGCGGACGTTCCAGAACATCCGGCTCTTCGGGCGGATGACGGCCCTCGACAACGTGAAGACCGCGCAGCAGTTGCACGGCACCGCGGGGTTCTGGGAGTCGCTGTTCAGCCTGCCGGGGTTCTTCCGCAAGGAGGGGGCGCTGGAGCGGCGGGCGCTCGACCACCTGGCCAGCCTCGGACTGGAGCGGTTCGCGGACGCCGACGCGGCGAGCCTGCCCTACGGCTTGCAACGCAAACTGGAGATCGCCCGGGCGCTTGCGACCGAACCGCGGATCCTGATGCTGGACGAGCCGGCGGCCGGCATGAACGAGGGCGAAACCGCCGAACTGACCGGGTTCATCCGGGAGATCCGGGACCGGTTCGGGCTGACGCTGATCGTGGTCGAGCACGACATGTCGTTGATCATGCCGCTGTCGGACCGCATCCAGGTGCTGAACTACGGCCGGGTGATCGCCGAGGGGACGCCCGCGGAAATCCGGGCGAACCCGAAGGTCGTCGAGGCCTACCTCGGCGGAGAGGAGGCCAGCGCATGACGGCCGCGGCGAACGGGGCGACCCTGAAGCTGGATGATGTCCGGGTGTTCTACGGCGCGATCCAGGCCGTCAAGGGCGTTTCGCTGGAGGTGCGCGACCGGGAACTGGTGACGGTGGTCGGGGCGAACGGCGCGGGCAAGACCACCACGCTGCGGACCATTTCCGGACTGTTCCGGCCGCGCGGCGGGACGATCACCTACGGCGGCACGGACCTGACGAGAATGGATGCGCACGAGATCGTCGGGATGGGCATCGCGCAGGCGCCGGAGGGGCGGCAGATCTTCGGCTCGCTGAGCGTTCGCGAGAACCTGCTGCTGGGGGCGACCCGGCGGCGCGACCGCGAAGGCCTCGACGCAGACCTCGAGTACGTGTTCGGGCTGTTCCCGGTGCTGAAGGAGCGGATCGGGCAGGCGGGCGGCACGCTGTCCGGGGGCGAGCAACAGATGCTCGCGATCGGGCGGGCGCTGATGGCGAAGCCGAAGGTGCTGCTGCTGGACGAGCCGTCGCTGGGTCTGGCGCCGCTCATGGTGGGCAGGATCTTCGAGGTGATCGCCCGGCTGAAAAGCGAGGGCGTGACGATCCTGCTGGTGGAGCAGAACGCGCGGAAGGCGCTGGCGGTGGCGGAC
>JBJTKE010000498.1:0-7950 GCA_046096285.1 Chloroflexota bacterium | reverse complement strand
GGCCGGGCCCGGCTGTCGGCGTCGCCGCGCCCGGCCCGCTCCGCCCCCCGCGCGGTCTTCATCGCCGAGCCCGGCGCGCGCCGCCGGTGCGGGAGCGCGGGGCGGCATCGCGGAAATCGCGGGAATCACGCGAGTCGCGGGAATCGCGGCCGCCGCGGGAGGCCGCGGGGCGGGCGCCTCGGGAGCCTGCCGGGATGGGCGCAGGGGGCATTGCGGCGATCTGCTCGGCGAGACCGCCGGCGGCGACGGCCTCGGCGCCGGGCCAGGGCATGCGGGGGATGGGCTTGCCGAAGCCGCGCTCGAGCTTGCGCCACGTGGGGTAGTCCTCGGGCTCGAGCAGAGTGATGGCCTGGCCTTCGCGGCCCATGCGCCCGGTGCGCCCGATGCGGTGGGTGAGAAGGGCGGGGGATTCCGGCAACTCGACGTTGATGACCTGCTCGACGTTGGAGACGTCGATGCCGCGGGCGGCGACGTTGGTGGCGAGCAGCACCGGGGCGGCGCCGGAGCGGAAATCGGCCATCACCTTGTCGCGGGCGTTCTGGGACATGTTGCCCTGGAGGGCGCCGACGGGGTAGCCATCGGCCTCGAGGCGCTGGGCGAGGCGGGCGACGCCGCGCTTGGTGCGCCCGAAGACGATGACCGCGCCCTCGCCGCGGTGGTCGAGGAGGTCCTTGAGGGCGGAGAGTTTGCCGCCCTCGGGGAGGTCGAAGGCGAGGATCTCGATGACGGGGGCCTCGTCGGGATCGACCGGGATCTCGACGTGGACGGGGTCGATCATGTGCTTGCTGGCGGTGGTCTCGACCCAATCGGGGACGGTGGCCGAGAAGAGCGCGGTCTGGCGGTCGGGGGTGGTGCGGGCGATGATCCGCTCGACGTCGGGCGCGAAGCCGTAGTCGAGCATCTCGTCGGCCTCGTCGAGGACGAGGAGGCGGACGCGATCGAGCCGGAGCGCGCCCTGGTTGAGCAGGTCGAGCACGCGGCCGGGCGTGCCGACCACGACCTGGGCGCCCTTGCGCAGGGCGGTGCGCTGGGGACCGATGCCGACGCCGCCGAAGATGGTGGCGATGGTGAGGCCCTTGTCGCGGCCGAGTTCCTGGAGCACGCCGGCGACCTGCATGGCAAGTTCGCGGGTGGGGGTGAGGACGAGGGCCTGGACGTCGCGGAGGCGGGGGTCGGCGAACTCGACGGCGGGAAGGCCGAAGGCGATGGTCTTGCCGGAGCCGGTGCGGGCCTGGGCGATGACATCGCGGCCCTCGAGCAGGGCGGGGATGGCCTCGGCCTGGATCGGGGTGGGAACGGTGATGCCCATGCGGCCGAGGGCGCGGAAACTGCCCGCCCCGAGGCGCATGGTGTCGAAGCCGGCGATGGCCGCCTGCTCCGCGTCAATGGTGAAACTCATGGAAGAACACTCCTGTCTTCGGGTGCGACGCGCGTGGTTCGGTGCAGGGAGAAACGGCCGTGCCGGTCAGTACGGCTCGGCTGCCCCTGCGCGCGGCGCATGAAGACGGGGGAAGTGGCGTACTGTCGCGCGGCTGTCCCGCGCGTCCCAATGCGAGCGGAGTGTAGCACGGCGGGCCGCGGGGCTCCGGTTACGTTGCGGAAACGCCGCGGGAGGACGGGCGGCCCGGCGAGACGGCGGCGCAGGTGCGCCGGGACCGCGGGGCGGCAGGCGGTCAGCAAGGCAGCGAGGCAGCGAGGCAGCGAGACAGGGCCGCGCCCGCCCTGCGCGGAGGTGATGACGACGCACCAGAAAGTGCGGGGTCTGTTGCGCGGCCGGGGGCGAAGCCGTAAGGTTCGCGGTGGGGAGGCATGCCGGCGGAGCCGGCCTGGTACGCGGATGATGAGCCGGAACCCGATCGACCCGCGCCCGGGGCCGCAGGCAGGCCCGGATTCCGACGCTGGCGGCCTGTTCGCCAGCGCGTTTCAACATGCGCCGATCGGGATGGCGGTGACCACGCCCGAGGGCGCGGTGCTCGACGTCAACCCCGCCTTCTGCCGGATGCTCGGCCGCGGCCGGGACGACCTGCTCGGCGCGGCCATCGGCGACCTCACCCACCCGGCGGAGCGCGAGGCGGTCGCCAGCCTGCTGCGGCGACTGGGGAGCGGGGAGCAGGAATCGGCCGAACTGGAGTGGCGCTGGCTCCCGGGCGAGGGCGCCGGCGAACCGCCGGTGCGGTTGGCGCGGGTGGCGATTTCGGCGGCGGCCGGCCCGGGCGGCGGCCACCTGGTGCTGCAGGCGCAGGACATCACCGCCGAGCGCGCCGCCGAGCAGGCGCGGAGCGCCGCGGAGCAGCGTTTTCGCGCCTTCATCGAGGAGGTGCCCGCGGCGATCTTTCTCGTGCCGATGGACAAGGCCGGCGCCCCGGCCTACATCAGCCCGCAGATCGAGCGGATCACCGGCTACACCCCCGACGACCTGATGACCGACCGGGACTTCCTGCTGCCGCTGGTCCACGCGGACGACCGCGCCGCCTTCGTGGCCGAGAACGAGCGGAGCGACGCCACGCTCGAGCCGTTCGCCGGCGAGTTCCGGCTGCGGCACCGGGAGGGCGGCTGGGTGTGGGTCAGCCTGCACGCGACCGTCACCCGCTCCCCGGGCGGGGTGCCCACCGGGTGGCAGGGGGTGATCGTCGACATCACTTCGGCCCGCTCGGCGCAGGACCGGCTGCGGGCGGCGCAGCGGATGTACGGCGCGCTGGTCTCGACGATCCCGGCGATCACCTACCGCTGCGCGCCGGATGCGCTGGGCACGTCCCGCTTCGAATACCTGAGCCCGCAGGCGGCGCTGCTGCTTGGCTTCGACCTCGACACGCTGCTGGCGCCGGGAACGATGCACGGGCTGATGCATCCCGATGATTTGCCGTCGGTCCTCGCCGACGCCGCGGGGGCGATGACGACCGGGCAGGCCGTCTCGCTGTACCGGATCCGCTCGGCGGACGGGCGCTGGCACTGGCTGCGGGACGAGACGGTGCTGATCCGCGACGAGTTCGGTGCGCCGCTGTCGTGGCACGGGGTCGCGTTCGACATCACCGCCGAGAAGGAGGCCGCCGCCCGGGTCAGCGCGGCCGAGGCGCGCTACCACGCCATCGTGGACCACATTCCGGCGTTCACGTATGTGATGCATCCGGGCGCCATCCGGAGCTGGCGGTTCGCCTACCTGAGTCCGAAACTGGAGGCCATCCTCGGCTACCCGCCGTCCTCGTTCCCCCGCGCCGGCGACCGCCAGGACGAGTTCTTCGACCGGCTCATCCACCCCGACGACCTGTCGGTGATGAACTCGGCGATCGAGGAACAGGTGGCCAAAGGACGGGACCGGATCGTCGATTTCTACCGGCTGCGGGCGGCGGACGGCGGCTGGCGCTGGATCCGCGACGAGGCGGTGCTGATCCGGGACGACGCCGGCGAGCCGCTCTACTGGCACGCCGCCGGGCTGGACGTCACCGCCGAGCGGGAGGCCGAGCGCCGGGTGGCCGAGGCCGTGACCCGCTACCGGGGGCTGGTCGACAACCTGCCCGCGGCGGTGCTGCTGACCCGCTCGGCCGACGACGACCGCATCGCCTACGCCAGCCCCGGGGCAGAGGACCTGTTCGGCTGCGAGGCCGGCGCGATCACCAGCGACCCGGGGTTCATCACCCGCAACACCCACCCGGAGGACCGGGAACGGGTCGCCGCCGCGCTGGCCGCCGCCTTCGCCAGCCGCGGCCCGTGGACCGGCGAACTCCGGGTCCGCGGGGCCGGCGACGGCTGGATCTGGGTGCGCGCCGAACTCCGGCTGGTGCTGGACGACGAGGGCCGTCCACTCCACTGGCAGGCGCTGCTGCTGGACATCACCAGCCAGAAGGCGGCGGAGGCCGCCCTCGCCGAGCGCGAGCGGCTGTTCGCCAGCGCCTTCGAGGCGGGCCCGGTGGGCGTCGCGGTGGTGGGCCCGGATGCGCGAATCATCGACGCCAACCCCGTCCTCTGCGCGATGCTGGGGATGACCCGCGAGGACCTCGCCGGCCGCACATACGAACACATCACGGAGGAGGGCGGCATCGCGGCGAATGCCGAGGCCTTCGCGCGCCTGCGGGAGGGCCTGGACGACCGCTTCACGCTGATCAAGCACTACCGCCGGGCGGACGGCAGCGTGTTCGCCGGGCGGCTGAACGTGGCGGCGGTGCGCGACGAGACCGGGCGGCTGGTGCGGGCGATCAGCCAGATCGAGGACATCTCGGCGCAGGAGGCGGCGCGGCAGGACCTGGTGCTCAGCGAGCAGCGCTTCCGGGCGCTGGTGCAGCACATGCCGGACGCCATCGTGCTGACCGACGTGGACGGGATCATCCGGTGGACGACGCCCTCGGCGGAGACGCTGTTCGCGACCCCGCAGGAGGAACTGATCGGCCAGCGCGGTGGCGCGTGGGTCCATCCCGACGACGTGGCCGGGCTGACGATGCTCGGGATGGAGGCGATGAAGCGGCCCGGGGAGGCGGCGACCGGGGAGTTCCGGATGCGCGGGGCGGGCGGCGAGTGGCGCTGGGTGCAGGTCTTTTTCACCGACCACCTGCACACCCCGGGGATCGAGGGGCTGATCTCGAACCTGCGCGACGTCACCGACCGCAAGCAGGCCGAACTGGCGATGGCCGAGGCCCATCGCCTGCAGGGCAAGGCCCTGGCCGACCTGCGCGACACCAACCAGGCCCGGGGTGACTTCCTCGCCTTCCTCGACCACGACTTCCGGACGCCGCTCACCGGCATCAGCGGCTACGCCCAACTGCTGGCGCAGGGGAGCAACTCCGACGAGGACGTGCGGCGCTTCTCCGGGATCATCCTGCGCGAGTCGGGACGGCTGTCGCGGATGGTTGCCGACCTGCTGCTGGTGGACCGCGCCGAGGGGGGTGGGCTGTCGCTCGAGCGGGAACCTGCGCCGCTGGCGGCGATCGTGCAGGACCGGATCGCGGTCATGGCGACGGCGTGGCCGGACCGGGAGATCGCGGCCGCGATCGGGGAGGGGTTCACGGTGGACGGCGACGTCCGGCTGCTGGGAACGGCGGTCGAGGCCCTGCTGGACAATGCGCTGCGCTACTCCGGGGCGGGAGCGGCGGTGGCGGTCGAGGCGCGGCGCGACGAGGGGATGGTCCGGCTGACGGTGCGGGACGCGGGGTTCGGCATCCCGGAGGAGCACCTGGACCGCGTGTTCGACCGGTTTCACCGGGTGCGGGACGGGCGGGCCCGGTTCATCCCCGGCAACGGCCTGGGGCTGACGGTGGCGCGGGCGATCGTGACGCTGCATGGCGGGCGGGCCTGGGCGGAGAGCACCCCGGGCGAGGGATCGGCGTTCCACCTGCTGCTGCCGGGCGCGTGACGGCGGCCGCCGGCCCGCCCGGCTGCCCGCGCCGCCCGCGCCCGTCCCGGACCGTTCGCCAGCGGAGGCGGAAACCGGAACCGCGGGGCGGCCGCCGGGATGCCCTATAGTGCAGGGCGTACGTTCTGCAGGACGACGCCGGGAAGATGCCGTGACACGCTTCAGGTCGGGATTGCGCCGTATTCGGCCGCTGGCGGCGGCGGTGCCGCTGCTGGCCGCGCTGGCCGCGCTGCTCTCCCTGCCCGGCCCGCCTGCGGGGGCGGAGCAGAGCGCCGCGATGCACCTGGCGGAGAAATACGCGCCGCTGATGATGCTGCGGGTGCAGTCGGCCGCGTGCGACCCGGAGGGCGAACCCTTCCTGCCCGCGCCGGTGGAGGTCACCTTCGATCCCCGCGTGCTGTTCCACCGGGAGTCCGCGCCGCCGCAGCAGGGGCTGGAGATGGCGGACCTGTACGAGGCGGAGGCCGGGGACTACATCGACCTGCCGGGTCAGGCGCGGGCGGCGGGCTGCCTGTACGAACAGGATTTCAAGGAGGTGATGGGCGAGCGGCGCCCGGTCGTCTACGCCCACGTCGCGACCGAGGAGGGCAAGCCGGGGCTGGCGCTGCAGTACTGGTTCTTCTTCTGGTTCAACGACTACAACAACGTCCACGAGGGGGACTGGGAGGGCATCCAGCTGCTGTTCGACGCGAGCACGGCGGAGGAGGCGCTGGCGCAGGACCCGGTGGAGGTGGCCTACTCGCAGCACGAGGGCGGGGAGAGCGCCGACTGGAACAGCCAGAAGTTCGAGCAGGTGGACGGGCGGCCAGTGGTCTATACCTCGCGGGGGTCGCACGCAAGCTATTTCGGGCCGGCGGTCTGGATCGGCTGGGGGCGCGACGGCTCGGGGCTGGGCTGCGACGTGACCACGGGGCCGTCGTTCCAGATCGACCCCGAGGTGCGACTGCTGCCGACGACGGTCGATTCGCCGGGCGACCCGGCGGCGTGGGTGGCCTATGCCGGGCGCTGGGGGGAGCGCGGCGACTCCTTCTTCAACGGGCCGACCGGGCCGCCGATGAAGACCCGCTGGACGAATCCGGTGACGTGGCAGGAGTCGCTGCGGGCGAGCAGCATCCCGCTGCGGGCGGGGCCGGCGCTGGGTCCCGCCGCGACCGGGGTCTACTGCGACCTGATCGAGGATCTGTCGGCGCTGTACATCCTGAGCTCGCCCCACCCGTGGCTGGTGGCGCTGGCGCTGGCGATCGTGGCCGGGCTGGCGTGGGTGACGGCGAGCCGGGCGTGGCCCGCGCTGCGGCAGGCCTGGACGCTGTACCGGATGCACCCGCGGGGGTTCATCTCCATCGCCGCCACGCTGGTGCCGTTCACGTTGGTCGCGACCGGGCTGCTCTACCTCGCCAACGACTACACCGGGCCGACCGGGATCATCCCGCTGGACGAGGACAAGCCGGCGCTGGCGGCGATCGTGCAACTGCTGGTGACGGGTTCGACGCTGCTGCTGGCGCTGGTCGCGGGGCCGGCCATGATCTGGATGGCGCGCGAACTGGAGGCGGGGCGGCGGCCGCCGGCGCGGGATGCCCTGCGGACCGCGCTGCGGGCGGCTCCGCGGACGGCGCTGACGCAGTTGCTGGTGTTCCTGGCGACCGGCCTGCTGCTGCTGACGATCGTGGGCATCCCGGTGGCGGCCTACATGTTCGTCCGCTGGATCTTCGCGTCGCAGGCGGTGATCCTGGACGGGGCGAAGGGCCGCGAGGCGATGCGCCTGAGCGCGGAGGCGACGAAGGGCGCGTGGCTGCGGACGGCGCTGTCGCTGCCGACGCTGACCTTCGCCGGGGCGGCGCTGGCGCCGGTGATCGGCATCGTGCTGATGGTGCTGCTGGACCTGCCGCTCGACATCACGAACGGAATCGGCTCGCTGGTGTACCTGCTGAGCCAGCCGCTGGCGTACATCGCGCTGACGATCATGTACCTGGGGGGGAGGCGGCAGCCCGAGCCTGCGGCATGACCGCCGGCAGGGCGACCCGGATGACCGGGCCGCCGGGGCGCCCCTCCGCCCATGCGCGGCCGCCGTGCAGCCGGGCGATGCCGCGGGCGATCGGGAGACCGAGGCCGCGGGGGTCCTGAACCGGGGCGCCGCCGCTCACGGAGAGGAGCGCCCGGCGGCGGGAGCGGGTGGTCATGATGCGGACGACCGCGCCCGGGCCTGCGCCGCGCAGGGCGCCGCGGGCGAGACCGGTGACCAGTTGCAGGAGCGCGTCGCGGTCGGCGGGAATGGGCTGCAAGTGGGCGTCGAGGTCGAGCGCGATGACCGCCCCGGCCGTTTCGGGCCCGAGGCGACGGGCGGCTTCGGCCGCGACGGAATTGAGGTCCGTCGGCCGGATGTGCAGCGCGACCTCACCGACGGAAAGCCGTTCGAGCAGCGCGAGTTCCTCCAGCAGCCAGGCGAGGTGGAGCGCTTCGCCGTGGATGATCCGGGCGAGCGACGCCATCTCGTCGGGGTCGCGGACGAGATCGGCGATCAGTTCGGCATAGCCCCGGATCGAGGTGAGCGGCTCGCGCAACTCGCGGCGGAGCAGGGCGACCATGTCGCCGGCTTCGAGCGGGTCGGCGGG
>JBJTKE010000497.1:0-4487 GCA_046096285.1 Chloroflexota bacterium | reverse complement strand
GCCCGTCCCTCATCCAACGCCGATTCGAGCAACTACGGAAGCGACCCTCTCGCCGACGCGTCAATGGGTTATCAATCCCTCGACAAGTTCGCGGTGACGGTCAAAGATGAGGAGAGCGAAAACATCGAGTTTGTACTTCGGCGCCGGGGCGTCGGCTGGAAGTTGACCGAGGTCATCGTTCCGAAGAACTAGCCCGCTTCCCAGTCCAACCTATCGCTGGACGAAATGCGGGTCAGACCTTCCTGGGTTACCGCTTCGGCTAACCGGTCTGCGACGTGACGGCACCGTCGACAATCCGAAAACCCCCTGTGGGAGCGGTGCATTCAACACCGTTGCCGGGAAGTGCCGTGCACGAGAAGGCTCCTACGGTGATGCGGCGGTGCGGCGCCAAGGGCAATCCGGTGGCGCGGCCGCCTTCGTCGATGCCGAGTTTAGGACCCTCGGGCGGAACAATTTTGATGCGGTTGGGCGGTCCTTCAAAGCCGCCGGGGCGGTCTTCTGGGGCCACCGTTGCTCCCGGTGGCGCAGTGATGGAACACCAAAGGCCGATGGGGGTTTGGTTGTCGTTGCCCGTATAGATGGCGCACTCGCGTCGGGGTGAGGTCGAGTAGGACCACAGATAAAGGCCGGGGTATTCCGGTGGCTGATAGATGGCGGCGTCCACATCGGAGACATCGCCGCGCGCGGGCTCTTTCGGGCAGACGACGGGGCTCTCAGGGTCTGAGGAGGTGTCCAGCCAGCGCCCGTAGGTTCCGGGACCGGCGGCCGCAACGGCGTCGCACAGCGCTTGCTTGGTGGTGCCGGCGACGCGGTAGACCGCGTAGATGGGACTGCCCTCCGCCGTTTGTTGACGCAGCGAGGGACACGACAGGTCAGTGCGTAGATAGGAGGCCCCGGGATTGTTAGCCAGCCCGCGGGCGACGTCTTGGCGGTACTGGCCGGGGGTGGTGGCCGAGTCGAGGATCACGATGCCGGTTCCGTTGCAGGCCGGCCGACTCAGGGGAACGTCCAATCCGAGGTCGGGATCATCCTTGGGGGGCACGGTCGGTCCGGCTGGCGGCGGCACCGTCGGCGCGCCGTCGCGGCCGGTGGAGGCTTCTGGGCTCGAGGACACAACCGAAGAGTTGGTCCCGGAAGACCACGGGCGCCACAGCACCAGTCCAAGGATCAGTGCGCCGATCGCCGCGATCGCGGCGGCAAGAAGCCAGCGCGGGACCGCCGGGCGCGGCGGCGGTAACGCACGCCCGACAGGCGGCGGGATCGGAGCCGGCTGGGTGGGGGCGTTCGGTGCCGTCGCCGACGAGCTCCCCGCGGCCGCGGCAAGCGCCTGGGCGAAGTCGCTACAGGTTGGGTAGCGGTCAGCCGGGTCCTTCGACAGCGCCTTAGCCAGGACGTCGTCGATCAGAACCAACTCGGGGTGAGAGGCGGAGACTTTCGGCGGCGCGGCGGTGAGGTGGCGGCTGATCGCGGCGACCGGACTGGTCACCGGGAATAGCGGTGCCCCGGTGAGCAGATGATGTGCGGTGGCGGCCAGGGCGTATTGGTCGGCGCGGCCGTCGAGGGGGTCGCCGTTGAGCTGCTCGGGGGCCGAGTAGGCCAGGGTTCCCAGGGTCATGCCGGTGGCGGTCATCCCGGCCGGGTCGGCCAGGTCGCGGGCAATCCCGAAGTCGCCCAATAACACCCGCCGGTCTCCGCTGGCATCCGGTGTGCTGAGGAAGATGTTCGCCGGCTTGACGTCGCGGTGCAACGTGGCCTGCCCGTGGGCGTAGTCCAAGGCGGAGGCGACGGCGGTGACGATGGCGACCACCTGGTCCGCCGGCATCCCCGCGGGGTACTTCTGGGCCAGCAGTCGGGCGGCGTCTTGCCCGTCGACGTAAGCCATCGAGATCCACAGTTGGCCGTCGGTCTCGCCGCGGTCTCTGACTTCGACGATGTGCGGGTGCCACAGCTTGGCCGCGAGGTCGGCTTCCTGGGCGAAGCGCTGCCGGTAAGCCGGATCGGCCGACAACTGCGGGGAGAGCACTTTCAGGGCTTCCTCCCGCGGCAAGCGGGGGTGCTGGGCCAGGTAGACCTCACCCATTCCGCCGGCCCCTAAAGGCCGGATGATCCGAAACCCGGCGAAGCGCTCCCCCGCTGTCAACCCCACGAGCGGATCGTAACGGCCGCGCCAGGCGCAGCGCCTACAGCATTCTGCAGTTACAAGACCGCAGATTTAGCGGGGCCAGCACGGCAGGCTGCCACCGGTGCTTGATCGTGGCATGGATGCTGCGCGGCGCACACGTGTCGGTATCGTTGATACCTTCTGGGTCAGCTGACTTTGTTGAGCATGGCCGCGACCAGACGCTGGGCGTCCGGTACAGCCCATTTCGGGTCGGGCCTCACCATCGGTGAAATATTGGGGAGGTCGGGTGCCTTGCAGGTCCGAGCCTCCACGATGACGTTGTCGCGGATCCCCATCGACTGCTGGCAGGCGTCCGGGCCGTTGAGCCCGCTATTGGACGCCATCGACAGGCTGATGACGTCGCCGCCGTCGCGCTGAATCTTGCCGAGGGTGAAACCGCGGCCCTGCTCATAGCCGAGGGTCACGCCGACATCAGTCGTGGGATCGTCCGGGTATGGCGGGTGCGCTTGGTTGCCGCACTCGTGCCACTGTTGTTGCTGTTGTGCGAATAAGTTCTGGGCATCGGCGGCGGTGGGAAACACCGCCACGGTCTGTTCCAGCCGACTTGGTCCGTAGTAAGTGGGTCCGTAGATGGCCGGGGCGAAGGATTCGGTCTTCATTCTCTCCACGGGACTTTCACCGTATACGCGAATGTCTGCGGTGAACACGACACCGACGCACGACGGTGGCGTCACCTGACTGGCGTGATCGGTCGGACCGTAGGACGACGCGGTCATCTTCAAGGCGGGCACGGTGAAGCCCCCCGCTGCGTCGGCGGTGACTGGCACGCCCCCGAGCAGTCGGCTCAGTTCCTCCGTGGTGAGCAGCGCGCTGTCCACAACACCGGTGGACGAGCCGCGCGGCGGGGCAGGAGGCGGTGCCGCCGGCGGCGGGGCCGGCGCGGCGGCGGTGGGCGTCACCGGCAGTGCCGACGTGGGCGCCGCCGCGGGGGTCGAGGGCGCCGATTGGCTGCTGTTGGGATGCAACAACGCCCGGGCGCCAAGGGCTCCTACGGCCACCGCCCCGACACCGACTGCTGCGACGCCCACCCATTTGGTTACAGGCCGTCGGCCCGATGTCACGGGAAGCGCCGGCGGAGGCGGGCCCGCGGCGGGGGCAGGCTCGGCGGCTCGAAAGCCGGGCGCGGTCGGTGCTGCGAGCGGGACGGCGCCGGCGACCGCCTGTTCGGCGAACGCGCGAGCAAAATCGGTGCAGGAGTTGAAGCGGTCTTTCGGGGTCTTGGCCAGGGCGGCGTGCAGGATGGGATCCAGTGCGGCCAGTTCCGGTCGGCTGGTCGCCAACGCGGGCGGCTCGGCGCTTAGGTGGTGGCCGATGACGACGGCGGAGTTGGATGCGGGAAAGATTGTGGTCCCGGTCAGCAGGTGGTAAGCGGTGGCGGCCAGGGCGTATTGGTCGGCGCGGCCGTCGAGTTCCTGGCCCATCAGTTGTTCGGGGGCGCTGTAGGCGACAGTGCCAATCGTGGTGTTGGTAGGGGTCAGATCGGAAATGTCGTCCAGTGCGCTGGCAATTCCGAAGTCGGTCAGCAGGATGCGGCGCTGCGCGGCGTTCTCCGGTTCAGACAGCAGGATATTGGCGGGTTTAACGTCTCGGTGCAGTAGCCCCTTGCCGTGTGCGAAGTCCAGAGCCGAGCCGACCGCACTGACGATCGCGGCGACCAGTTCGGTCGGCATACCGGCGGGATATCGGCGGCGCAGCAGTTGGCCGGAGTCTTCGCCGTCGATGTAGTCCATCGCGATCCATAGCTGGCCCCGGTCCTCGCCGCGGTCGTGTACGCCGACGATGTGCTGATGTGACAGCGTCGAGGCCAGATCGGCTTCCCTCAGGAACCGCTCACGGAATGCCTGATCAGCGGAGATGGCGCGGCCGAGCAGCTTGAGTGCGTCGCGGCGGCGGGGCAGCCGCGGGTGTTGGGCCAGATACACCTCGCCCATACCGCCGGCGCCAAGAAACCGGACGACGGTGTATCCGGCGAAGTGCTGCCCCTCCCCCAACATGCAGAAATCCTAACCGGGGCGGTAGTTGCCTTCCGGCTGAGGATGTCGCGCCGTGCGCCGCGGCAGCGAGGCCAGGATCGACCGGTTTCAGGCCGGCGCTTGTACACCGTAGGGCGGCTAGCACCGGGCCACAGGCAATGTGGGCAAGGGTTCCAAGTGGTGGGCGACGTTGTCTTACGCTTCGCCCATGCGGGGGACACGTCTGGAGGTGACGTCGGGGTGAGCTGGCGGCGAAGGTGCCGGGTTGGCGGGCTGCTGTGTACAACGGTTGCGCTGGTGTCGGGATGCGTGACCAGCGAACCGGCGCCGCT
>JBJTKE010000496.1:0-3186 GCA_046096285.1 Chloroflexota bacterium | reverse complement strand
GTAGCCACGGGAAGCGCAACCGCTCGCGGGTTCAGCGCCCCCGGCGCCCCCGGCCGCCGGGCAATCCGGCCGGCCGGGAGCCATCGAGATTGTGTTCGTCAGAATCCCGAGCAAGCAGCGCTGCTACTGGTCGCGCACTGGAGCAGGCCGCTCGTGCCCCCGTTTTCGAGGACATTGGTTGTCGTTGCTCCGGTGATGGGTTCTCCATTGGGTGCGTAGATGCCGTTGCCGTAGCTGCTGGCTCCGACGTTCCCGGTGATCCTCGAAGATGCATCCATCGTCAGGCTGGACTTGTAGGAGGAGTCCGGCGTCCGCATCCTGATGCCACCGGCGTTGTTGTCACTGTCGGTGTTGCGGAAGTTCTTGATGGTGGAATTCACCATCGAAACGATGGTCGTCCTCGCGACGATTGCGGGAGTGTTCTGCAGCGCGGCGTTGCCCCAGCCTTCAAGGACAGACCGCGTCAGAGTCACGTAGCAGTGCGGCCCAGTGGCCTGATCGGTGCCTGACCTGATGAAGAAGCCCTTCATCGCGCTGTCGCGAATTTCGAGCTTCGTCTCCTCTGCACCGTTGAAGTACGTCGAGATGCCCGGCTTCAGGTTGGTCTTGACGCGGTCGAGCAGCACGTTCATGTATCCCAGGTCGGAGCCATCGAGCATGCCCCAGGCCTGAAGCCACCACGAGGACGGCAACTCCCCGCCGAGCGTCATCCGCTCAACGGTGACGTTCTTGCCCGGCATATTGTTGACATCGAGCACGATGCCGTAGCTGTCGCCATCCGCCGGCCCAATCTCGGGGAAGCAGTCGTCGCAGCACGGGAGGATGTGCCAGTCGGCGTCGGTCAGGCTGACCTGGCCGAGGTGCTGGCCGGCGAAGACCTTGATCTGGCCGCCGGACCCGTTGTCGTCGACGTAGCCCTGGATGCTGTCGTACGGGCAGGCGCTGACGCCATCGTACGGCTGGCAGACGCTGCAGGCGAGCGGGGCGCACTGGCCCTTGCCATCGACCATCGCGCACCGGCCGGACCGGCACTGGTCGTTGGCCTCGCAGTTCGTGGTGACGTCCCGGTTGATGTTGTCCGGGAGCAGGCAGTAGGTGCCGCCAGGGGCGTCCTGGTAGGTGTAGGTGGTGCAGGTCGCGCCCTTGGTCACGCAGATGGCGCCGGCGTTGCTGTCGCCGCACGGCTCGGTGAGCTGCGCGGGGTTCTGGCAGACCTTGTTGATGCAGCGCTCGTTCTGGCAGTCGCTGTCGCGGTTGCACGGGCCGAGCAGCGGCATCACGCAGTAGTTTCCGGCCGGGTTGCCGTCATCGTAGGTGGAGCAGATGACGCCATCCTGGTATCCGGCGCAGAGGTTGTCGTTCTGGACCGGCCCGCAGCTTTCGCCGGTCTGGTAGAGGCATCGCCGGTTGACACAGCGCTCGGTCACGCACTGGGCGTCCATCTCGCAAAGGCCGGTGACGGCGATGAGACAGAACGTACCCTGGGGGTTGCCATCGGTGTAGGTGGTGCAGGTCGCCCGCGAATCCTGGCAGACGTCGCCGGCGTGGCAGGGCTGCGCGGTGGGAATCAGTTTCTGGCAGATGCCCTCGATGCAGGCCATCTTCTGATTCTTGCGCGAGCAGCAGTTGCGGTCCTGCTCGCAAGGCTTGCGCCAGCGGATGCAGCGGCAACGCCCCTTCTTGTCCTTGTTGGTGGCGCCCGTGCCCTTGTCGCAGATGTTGGTGCAGCACTGCGAGTTGGCGGTGCAGATGTTGTCGGGGCGCTTTTCGGTCTTGCACGGCCCCTGCGCGCCGGGACCCTGACCGGCGTCTCGCCGATCGCCACGCGACCCCTTCGCCAGGGCCCCGCCGGAGGCAAGGCCGAGGGCCGTTCCGATAATGGCGACGGCGCCGGAGCGGCGACTGACCGCTGCCCCGAAGACGCGCGCCAATGCGTCAAACCGCGTACCGTCCATAAAGTCCTCCCCCACGCAGGGTCGCAACAGTTGCTCGGGCCCTTGCCCGGTCGGGACCGAGGATCACATCGCCGGACCGCGCTGTGAACCCCGAATGATTCGGGGGGGTACGGTACGTTCACCCCGAGCGCAGGCGAACGGCGCGGCGATGCGCCGGGGGGATGCCCTCCCCGGCGCCCCCGCGTCGCGAACCTTGAAACCGGCGTGCCAGCTGCGCTAGCGAGCTCCGTGGCCTCCGAGCAACCCCGATGTTGCCGCGACCTGGACGACCTCCCGGCGGTCACTGACGCCGAGCTTGCGCATCAGGTTCTGCACGTGCTCGCTGACGGTGTACGGGGAGAGGTTGAGCTCCCAGGCCATTTCCTTGTCCGTTTTCCACTGCGCCAGCAGCCGCACGATCTGGAGTTGCCGGTCGGTGATCAACACCACCTGGCCGGAGCCGGGCGACACGAGCCGGTGCGGGCCGCGGCCGCGCATGGCCGAGCGCGTGCGCCTGGAGAGCGCCTGCATCACCGGCGTGACGGACAGAACCGGGTAGCCATCGCCCTCGAGCACTCGCGAGGCGGGGACCGCGAACGGGTCCGACTCGTCCTGGGCGAGCGTGCCGAGGAGCAGCAACGCCTCAGGTCCCGCGGTGCGGAAACGGCGCGTCATGATGGCCGGTTCGATGGCGAGCGCCTGGCGCATGGCCGCCAGCGCATCCTCCTGCCTGCCGCACGCCGCAAGGGCGCCGGCCAGCAGCGGCAGGGTGCGGGCCAGTCCAAGCCGGTGGTGCATGGCGGCCTCGTCGCTGCGCAGCCGCTCGAGCGCGCTGGCGGCCCGCTCGGCATCGCCGCGGCCAGATGCGGGCCTGCACCTCGACCGGGTGATCGAAGATGCGGTAGTAGTCGACCGGGCAGGCGACCGGCGTCATGTCAGCCCAGCGGCCGGCGGCCCGGAGATCGCCCGCCGCAAGGGCGAGATCGGCGGCCGCTGCATCGACCGCCCGCAGCAACTGCACGCCGCCAGCCATCTCGAGCCGTTTCCGGTCGGCGGCGATGACCTCCGCGGCCTCATCGAACCGTTCACCAGCGACGAGGATCGAGGCGGCCTTCAGGGACATGTCATGCTCCGGCCGAAGCACGACATGTCCCTGAAGGCCGCCTCGATCCTCGTCGCTGGTGAACGGTTCGATGAGGCCGCGGAGGTCATCGCCGCCGACCGGAAACGGCTCGAGATGGCTGGCGGCGTG
>JBJTKE010000495.1:0-4612 GCA_046096285.1 Chloroflexota bacterium | reverse complement strand
GGCTGGCCCTTGCAGCGGTCGGTGGTTGGCGGCCGGGGCACCTCGCACTGCCCCCGCTGCCAGCGGAGGCCGGGCGACCGCCGCCGCTACCGGCTCCCCAACGCGGCGCGCCCCGCGTCCGTGCCGGACCCGGGGCGCGCGGAGCGTCGGAAACCGTGATCTAGGCCCGCGACGACTCGGCGGTGATCTCCACGTTGCCCTTGAGGGCGGCGGAAACCGGGCAGCCCTGCGACGCCGCCTGCGCCAGTTCGGCGAACTTCCCGGCGCTGACGCCCGGCACGACGCCGCGCACGGTCAGGTGCGAAAAACTGACCTCGAAGCCGCCGCCGACCTTCGGGTCGAAACCGACCGTGGCGGTGACGTCCAGCCGCGTGGGCGGGGTCTGGTTGCCGGCGAGTTCGTACGACAGCGCCATGCAGTAGCAGGCGGCGTGGGCGGCCGCCAGCAGTTCCTCCGGCGTGGTCATGCCGCCGGCCCCGGTGCGCGCGGCCCAGCTCACCGGCAGCCCCGAGATGGCGCCGCTGCCGGTCCCGGTGATGCTGCCGCTGCCCTCGACCAGCCCGCCGCTCCATGTGGCGCTCGCGGTGCTCTCTGCCTGCGCCTTCTTGCGTGTCATCTCCTGGCTCCTTTCGCCCGGTCGTTCGTCCGGCGGATCGGGACCGTTCCCGGCCGCCACCCTGGCCGCCTGCAGCCTCTAGGCAGGCGGCAGATCGATATACACCGTCTTGGTCTGCGTGAAGAACTCCCGCGCCGCCTTGCCCTGCTCGCGGGAGTAGGAGGACGACCCCTTGAATCCGCCGAACGGGACCTGCGGCTCGGCCCCGGCCGTCTCCGAGTTGACGTGCACGATGCCCGTCTCGATCTTCTGGGCGAAGGTCAGCGCCGTCGCCAGGTCACGGGTGAAGATGGACGCCGACAGGCCGAACCGCACGGCGTTGGCCACCTCGATGGCCTCGTCCAGCCCATCGACCG
Organism: Chloroflexota bacterium; assembly: GCA_046096285.1. Taxonomy (GTDB): domain Bacteria; phylum Chloroflexota; class Chloroflexia; order Thermomicrobiales; family UBA6265; genus CADCWF01. Next base: position 3,640 of record JBJTKE010000495.1, on the reverse strand, counting down.
GGATCACCCCGAGCACCGGGCCGAACAGTTCCTCCTGCCCGAGGCGGGAGCGCGGGTCCACGTTCGCGAACACCGCCGGCGCGACGAACGCCCCCTTCTCCCGGTCCTCGCCGGAGAGCCGCTCGCCGCCGAACAGCAGTTGCACGCCGGACTGCTTCGCCGCGGCCACCTCCCCGGCCACGCGGTCCGCCGCGCGGTCGTCGATGAGCGGCCCCATCGTCGAATCCGGATCGAGCGGATCGCCAACGCGGATCGAAGCGACCCTCGCGGCCAGTTTCTCGGTGAACTCGTCGGCGACGCGGCGGTCCACGATGGCCCGGGAGGTGGCGGTGCACTTCTGCCCGGTGGACATCATCGCCCCGTTGACGACGTGCAGGAGCGCATGGTTCATGTCCGCGTCGGCCAGCACGATGGCCGGGTTCTTGCCGCCCAGCTCGAGCTGCAGTTTCGCGCCGCGGGACGCGGCGGACTTGCGCAGGTCGGCGCCGACCTCGTTGGACCCGGTGAAGCTGATCGCCACCACGCGCTGGTCGTTGATGAGCGGATCGCCCACCGCGCCGGCGCTGCCGGTCACCAGGTTGAGGACGCCAGCGGGCAGCCCGGCATCGGCAAGCGCCTCCACCAGCCGCACCGCGCAGAGCGGGGTCGCGCTCGCGGGCTTGAAGACGACGGTGTTGCCGAACGCCAGCGCCGGGGCGATCTTCCACGCCGGGATGGCGATCGGGAAGTTCCACGGCGTGACCACGGCGCACACGCCAAGCGGCTCGCGCACGGTGTACAGCAGCGTCGCGGGATTCATCGACGGGTAATGCTCGCCGGTCGGCTGCTGGGCCTCTCCCGCGTAGTAGCGGAGGATCTGCACGGCCCGGGTCGTCTCGCCGATGCCCTCCTTGAGCGTTTTCCCTTCCTCGCGGGAGAGTTCCCGGCCGACCTCGGGGATTCGCCCTTCGAGGATGTTCGCGGCCTTGTGCAGGATGTTGGCCCGGGCGATCGCCGATCCCCGGTCCCACGTGCCGTAGGCCTCGGCGGCGGCATCGACCGCAAGTCGCACGTCCTCCGCGCCGGACGACGCGAAAACGCCGATCACTTCGTCGCGGTTGCTCGGGTTGCGGTTCTCGAAGGTCTTTCCCGACGCCGCCGGCGCCCACTGCCCGGCGATGTAGTTGTGAAACGTCCCGATTTCCCGGCCGTTGGCGGAACCAGCCACCGATGCTCCCTCCCCGATTGGGATCCGCGGCCGCACGTCGCGCCTCGCGCGTCGGCCTCGCAACGCGGCGATTCTACCCCGCGGCCGGAATTGGGGGCGTCGCGGCGGCCTCCGCCGGACCGGTCAACCGGCGCCGGTGGCGACCCAGCGTCCCTCGCGACGGCTCCGGGTGGCGGCGTCGGAGATCTCGACCGCCCGCAGGGCATCTTCCGCGCCGGGAGTCGGAGCCGTTCCCGAGCGCAACGCATCGACGAACGCCTGGACCTCGCGGGTGTAGGCCTCGCCGAATCGCTCGACGAACTGGTCGTGCCTGCCGGCCTCGATCGTCAGGTTCCGGTACAGCCGCGCCGGATACTTGTCGTCCACTTCGGTGACGACCTTTCCGAGCGACCCGTGCACCTCGGCCCGGATGTCATACCCCCACGGGGCACGCCAACTCGCCTGGCAGACGCCGATGGAACCGTTGGCGAACCGGAGGGTGACGATCCCGTAGTCGATGTCGTCGAACTCCCGAAGCCGGGGCTCGGTCACCACCGAGCCGACGGCGAACACCTCGGTCACCTCCTGGCCGGTGAGAAACCGCGCCGCGTCGAAGTCGTGAATGGCGAGGTCCCAGAACAGACCGCCGCTGGTCCGCAGGAACTCCACCGGCGGCATCCGGTCGCAACTCTGCCCGCGGAACATCTCCACGTCGCCAATGGCGCCGGACGCGATCAGGCGCCGCGCCTCGAGGTAGCCGGGATCGAACCGGCGCTGGAATCCGATCTGGAACGGCGCTCCCGCCCTCGCCACGGCCGCCGCGGCATCTCGCGCCGAGGCGACCGAATCGGCGATCGGCTTCTCGCTGAAGATCGCCTTCCCGGCGGCGGCCGCACGCGTGATGTGCTTGTGGTGCAGGCTCGACGGCGACACCACGATCACCGCGTCGACGCCGGGGTGCGACAGCAACGCCCCTGCGTCCTCGACAAGGTCGCAGGGGGCGGAGCCATCCGCCAGCATCCGGTCGCGGTCCGCCGGGGCAACCGCCGCCGCCACCAGATGTGCTCCCGCGATCCGGTCCCGCAGGGACGACGCGTGAAACCACCCCATCCGTCCCAATCCGATGATGCCGAAGCCGATGCTGGCCGCCATTCCGATCTCCCGCCTCGGTTCCCGACGGTCAGGCCCCGAGCAGGCCCCCGGCGACCCGCAGCCCGATCACCACCGCCGGGATGTTCGTGTTCGCCCGCGGGATAACCGGGGCGATGGAGCAGTCCGCGACGTACAGGTTATCCAGCCCGTGCACCCGCCCGCGCGCATCGGCCACCGCCATCGGATCGCTGGCGGGTCCCATGGCGCAGGTTCCCACGGGGTGGTAATAGTGGGCGACGGAATCGTCGATCCAGCGCGCAAGGGCGGCCCCTTCGACGCCCGGACCCGGCGCAGCCTCCGGTCCCGCCAGTTCGCGCAGCGGCGACCGGGAGATGATGTCCCGCGCCAGGCCGATGCCAGCCAGCAACACCGCCCGGTCATGCCCCTCGGGATCCTGGAGGTAGCGGTGATCGATCACCGGCCGCGCGAGCGGATCGGCGGAGCGCAGCCGCACGGACCCTCTCGCCCGCGGAGTCATGCAGGCGATAGGGAACGCCCAACGCCAGCCACCGCCGCCCGGGGCGGGGCCGCCCACGGGGTAGAGGTGCAGGTCGAAACCGGGCTCGCCCGCCGGGTGCGCCGGCGTCCTCAGCTTTGCGATGGTCTGCTCCTCGGGCATCCAGTTCCGCGCGCCGAAGCCGGCCATCAGGCCCTCGAGTTCCGGCGTGCCGGCATGGGAGATGGTGACCGACGGGTGATCGTGCAGGTTGCGGCCTACGCCCGGCAGGTGGTGGCGGGGTTCGACGCCGGCCCGCCGCAGGTCATCCCGGTCGCCGATGCCCGACCGCATCAGCACCGCCGGCGACTCGTACGCGCCCCCGGAGACCACGACCCGGCCGCACTCGACCCGAAACGGTCCGCCGGGTCCGACGCCTTCGACTGCCACTGCCCGGGCGCCTTCCAGCGCAACCCGCGCGACGGTGGCCTGACCGATCACCGCGAGATTCGGCCGGGAGCGCACCGGATCGAGGCAGGCGAAGGCGGTGTTCCACCGGATGCCCGCGGAGATGTTGACCGGGCTCGCCGCCATCGCGGCGTCCTCGTCGAGGTCGTTGAGATCGGAGGTCATCGGCACGCCGGCCAAGGCGGCGGCGTCGAGACAGGCCTGCTGGAACGGCGTGACCTGCTCCGGCCGGTACTCCATCACCCGCATGCGGAGGTTGGCCTCGCGGAAAAGCGGCAGCAAATCGTCGGCCGACCAGCCGTCAAGGCCCATAGCGGCCCAGCCGTCGTAGTCGAGCCTGCTGCCCCAGATGGCGGCGCGGTCTATCTCGCCGACGTGTGGCCGAGCCACGAGGAGGT
>JBJTKE010000494.1:0-24252 GCA_046096285.1 Chloroflexota bacterium | reverse complement strand
GCCGCCATCGGTGAAGATCACCGCGCCGAAGCAGGGCGCATCCTCCCCCTCGACGGTGAAGGTCAAGGTCACGGCATCGGATGGACAGTCCGGTGTCGGCAGCGTCGCGTTGCAGCGCTGCCGCAAGGGCGTCTGCGCGGCCGCCGGGGTCGATGCCGCCGCGCCGTTCACATTCTCGGTCAAACTCAAGCCAGGCCGGTACACCCTCGTCGCCGTGGCCACCGACCGGGCCGGCAACACCGCCCAGTCGGGCCGCGTGAACGTCACCGTCACCTCGCCCTCCGGCAAGGCGGCACGCGGGCCGCGGCAATCCACCGACCGCGACCAGCGCGCACCGGCGCCCGCCCTCCCCCGCTGAATGAGCGGCGGTTGCCCATGCTTCGCACTTCGTGAAGCGTGATCGCCCTTATCCCTCGATCCCGCCCCAGGAACCGGATCACGCGATGTCGGGGGCGGGTGCATGGTCGGCATCGCCCAGATGGCCGGGGGAGGTCGCCGAGGGGGCATCTGCAGACGCCCGGCGGTCAGCGGGGCGGCAGCACGAGCCGGGCGAACAGGGCGTCCAGCGCGACGGCGGGGTCGTCGCCGCGGCCGCCGTGGATGGGGCCGGGCTGGATGATCGTGCTGGCGGGCGCGGTGAGCCAGCCGAACCGCTCCTGCGCCGGCAGCGCGGCGATGCGGCCGCCGGCGGGGTCACCCGCCGCGATCAGTTCCAGCGCGCGCAGGCAGCGGCGCACGGCCTCGAGGTCGAGGGCAGGGTCGAGCGCGAGCGCCCGCGCCTCGTCCAGCCCGGTGCGGATGCCGAGGTAGCGGCGCGGCCGCGAGTGGAGCACGATCCCGGCGTTGACGCACTCCCCCCGCTCGACGTGGGGAACGAGCCGCAGCACGGCGTAGGCGTAGGGAGCGGGATCAGCCACCGGCGGCCTCCCTGCGGGCGCGTTCGGCCTCCTCGACCCAGCCGCGCGGGGCGGCGAGGCGGGCCAGCAGGTGCTCCACGTAGGCGCGCCGGTGCGCCCCGGGGTCGTCCGGCCACGGGGGTGCGCCGAGCAGCCAGTCGTCCGGCGGCAGGCTGACGATGCGGCGGATGTCCGCCTGCGCGAGGCGCCCCGCGAGCCGCTCGTCGGCATCGGCGATGCTGCCCGCCACCGGGAGCAGCACGTGATCGCGGATGGCGGGGAAGCGGGACTCGGCGCCGGCGGCCTGCTCACCGGGCTTCCCCTGCCAGCCGTGATGGGTGTAGAGCGCCGCCCCGTGGTCGATCAGCCAGGGCTGGCGATGCCACAGCAGCAGGTTGGGATTGCGCGGGCTGCGATCCACGTTGGTGGCGAAGGCGTCGAACCAGACGATGCTGGCGGCGAGCGCCGGGTCGATGCCGGCGAGACCGGGGGCCCCGAGCGGAAGGGCGCCCGGCAGGAAATCCATCCCGAGGTTCAGCCCCGGGCTGCGCTCCAGCAGGGCCTGGATCTCGGGGTCCGGCTCGGCGGCGGCGAGCGCGGGATCGAGGTCGGCCAGCACGAGGTCGGGCATCGGCAGGCCGAGCGCGCGGGCCAATTCGCCGGCGATCACCTCGGCGATCAGCGCTTTCGGACCCTGCCCCGCCCCGCGGAACTTGACGACGTACATCCCGTCGTCGTCGGCCTCGACCACGGCGGGCAGCGAGCCGCCCTCGCGCAGCGGGGTCACATAGCGGGTGGCGGCAACGGTTCGCAGCATGGGCGGGCGGTCCTCGGTCGTCGGGTTCACCGTCGGGTTGTCGCACGGCGCGCCCGTTCCGGCAAGGTCCGGGCCGTGCGCGGTGGCAACGATGCTGCGGAAGCATCGGGCGCGGCGCCTGCCGCGCGGATTCGCCACCAGGGAGGAAGTCATGCCTTCACCAGCCATGTCCCGCTCCGGATTCCCGTCGGCTGCGCTCGTCCTCGGCGTCGGCCTCGGGCTCGGGCTCGCGGCGGCGTTGCCGATCGCCGCGGCCGCCGAGCAGGAGCCGATGCACGACGCCGATCATCATGCCATGCACGGGGAGGATGGCCACGAGGGTCATCACGGCGGCGCGCCGGAAGAGCCCCGCGCCATCGTCCGCATCTCCGGCAGCGGGGCCGTCGCCGCCGTCCAGTTGTGCGGGGGCGAGGTGCACGCCGGCACGTTCGCCGGCGGCGTCGATCCCGCCCGCCTGCCGCTGCTCGGCTGCGCCGATCCCGGCGAGGACACCGCGGTGATCGCGCGGGCGGCCTCCGGGGCGCTCGCGGCGGCGACCGGCGGGTTGGCGATCACCGCTCCCGCAGCCAGCGCGCCATCGCTGGCGGATCTGGCGTTACTGAACGCCGCGCTCGGCCGCCGGGACGAGGGCGGCTGGAAGGGCCACAAGGGCTACGGCCACGATGAGGGCGGCGTGAAGGAGACCGGCTATTCGGCTCCCGCGGCGGCCGCGCCGGTGAGCGCGTTGCCCGCGGCCGGCGCGGGCGATGCCGCGGGCGCGGCGCTCGCGCTGCAGGCGGCGGTTGCCGCCGCGGGGAGCGCCGGGGCCGGCGTGGCGATCCGGCTGCGGCGGCGGATGGCGGCCCCCGGCGCCGGAGCCTGACCGGGCGCAGCCCCGGCGAAGAGTGGTCCGATCCGCGGCCGGCCTGGCGACGGGCCGGCCGCGGATGCGTTTCCCGGGCGCCAATCGTCGCTGTACGTTCACAACCGGTACGAATGGGACCCCTGGGGGTGTAACGAACCGGACCCGCCGCGCGTAGAAATGGGCAGCAGGCGCTCGGACGGACGATCCGCGCCGGCGCGACGACAGGCGGGGTCCGGGACCGGGGGCGCGAGCGGCCGGGTCCGGGGAACGAGGAGCGGAACGATGAACAGCGGAACGACCGCAATGCGATGGGTGGTGACGAGCGCCGCCTTCGCCGCGATGCTGGGGCTGGGAGCCGCCGGGGCGGCCGCCAATGCGAAGCCCGCGGCCGAGGCCGAGTGCCAGTCCTCCCCGGCCGTTGTGATCAACGGCGGCACGATGGTCAACACGACCGACATCAGCCTGAGCGCGAACGGCGGGACCGGCATCGCGGACGCCTCCGGGGGCGACAACAACTTCGCCGATCCGGGCAACGGCGGGTTCGCCGGCGCCGGCAACGGCGGCGCGGCCAACGCTGGCGCGAACGGCGGCGCGGCGGGCATGAACGACGTCTTCTCCGGCAACAACGCCGGCAGCGCGATCGGCGTCGGCAACACCATCGACGGCAACCTCTGCGACGGCGTGCCGGCGGTGGCGATCTCCGGCGGCGAGGTCATCAACCAGACCACCATCGACGTCTCGGCCAACGGCGGCACCGCCATCGCCGACGCATCCGGCGGCGACAACAACGTTGCGATGGGCGGCGGCAGCGCGGGCGCGGGCGGCGGCGGGGTCGCGAGCGCCGGCAACGGCGGCGCGGCAAACGCGGGCGCCAACGGCGGCGCGGTCAGCATCGGGGACGTCAACTCCGGCAGCAACACCGGCAACATCGTGACCGTCGGCAACACCATCGCCGGCCCCGCGCCGAAGCCGGAGCCCAAGCCGAAGCCGAAGCCGGTCTGCTGCGAGCCCGAGAAGCCGGGCGGCAAGGTCGTTCCCGGCAAGGCGCCGAAGGTGCGGGCGCTGCCCTCCACCGGCGCGGGCCTGGTCGACCCCGGCCTGCTCGCCGCCCTCGCGGCCGCCGGCTCGGTGGGCGCCGCCGGGGCGGCTGGCCTCGGGCTGCGCCGCCGCTGATCCCGGTTCCTCTCTCCCTCCGAAACGGCCCCGGCGCACTCCGCCGGGGCCGTTTCGCGTGGCACGCGAGGCGGCTGCCCGTCAGGCGTCCCCGACCGGTCCGGGCGAAAGCCCGCGGGCCGCCCGCCACCCCTGCGCGGGATCGCCGCATTTCTCCCCCACTTGCGACGCCAGGCCCCTCTCCCGTGCACAGGGAGAGGAGTTGGGGTGAGGGCAGAAGAACGGGCCGGACGCGAGATTCAGAACTGTCCGGGGGTGAGGGCGGTTGCCGGGAGGGACCGGAGCCGGACGCCGCAAGGCCCGGCAGGCGCATCGCCGGGAGCAGCGGCCCGATGGCGGGGCCGCCTGGGAGTCCACCCCGCTACGGGAGCGCCTTCCCGCGGTCAGCCAGTTCCACGGTGAACTCGATCTTCTCCTGCCCGCGCTGGACGGTCACCACGACCGTGTCGCCGGGCTCGTAGCCGAAGAGCACCTCGATGAACGGCTCCTCGTCGGTGACCGGGCGGTCGTCGATGGCGATGATCACATCGTCGCGGCGGACGCCCACGCGGCCGGCCGGGGAGGCCGGGTCCACGTCGTCGATCACCACCGCGCCCTCGGTCACCGGCACGTCGAGCCGCGATGCGAACTCGTCGGTCAGCGGCACGGTGGCGACGCCGAAGTAGGGATAGGTGACCTCGCCCTTCGCGATGAGCTTGAGCGCGACGGCACGCACCGAGTTGGCGGGCACGGCGAAGAAAATGCCCTGCGCCTGCGGGATGCCGAGGGTGTTGACGCCGATGACGTCGCCGTTGGCGTCGATCAGGGGGCCGCCGGAATTGCCGGGGTTGATGGCGGCGTCGTGCTGGATCAGGTTGGTGTAGGGGCCGAAAATCTCGGGATAGGTGCGGCCGAGAGCGCTCACGATGCCCATCGTCACCGTGTTGGTGAACGCGCCGAGCGGGGACCCGAGCGCGAGCACCGGCTGCCCGACCTTCACCACATCGGAGTCGCCGAGCGCCACCATGCCCGGCACCGGGCCGTCGATGCGGACGACGGCGATGTCGGAAACGGGGTCGCCGCCGACGAGGCTGGCCTCCCGCGCGTCGCCGTTGGCGAGAATCACCTCGAACCGGTCGCCGCCGTCGACGACGTGCTGGTTGGTGATGATGTAGCCATCGGTGGAGACGATGAAGCCGGTGCCGGCGCCCTGCATCCCGGGAATCCCGCCGAAGGGGTCGGGCGTGGCCTGCCGGACGGCCCGGACGTTGATCACGCTGACGACGGCCGGGGCAACCTGTTCGGCGACGGCTACCGCGTCGAGCGGCATCGATCCGGCGCCGGGGCGCGGCGGCAACGACAGCCGCCGGGTGGCGTCGGAGTCGGCGCCCGCGCCGGCGGCCTGCTCATCCTCGGCCTGGGTCTGGGTCTGGATGCGGAGCACGGCGGCGACGGAGGGCGCGGCGGGTCCGGCGACGGCGGCCAGCGCGAGACAGGCGGCGAAGGCGGCGGCGGCCGGCATGGCACGTGACACGATGACGATCTCCTCGGCGGCGGGCGCCGACCCGGCAACGGCCGGTCCGGTGGGGGGCATGGTCAGCCCGGAGCTGCCCGTGCGTCAATGCCGCGCCGTCGCGCGCATGCCACACGGTGCAGGCGGGGCAGGCGGGGCGCCCGGGAACACGGAACGGCTGCGCGGGGGGATGGGAATCCGCGCAGCCGTCCGCTCGGGAGGGAAGGAATGCCGCATCGTGGCTAGCGAGGCGGGGGATTCGGGTTGGGATCGGCGCCGGCGGGAATCCCGCCTGCCGGCGTCACCGTCATGATAGGGCGGGCCACACCCCAGGCCACGGACCATTGGGATACCGGTTTCGGCCCATGCGTGCCGGTCGCCGGCCGGGCCGGCCGGGGGCTCTGGTATGGTATGAACGACCGGTGAGGGGAACCCGGGGCGCGAGTCCGCGCCGCGGGAACATGTGGCGATTGCCCAGGGGAAGCCCGGACATGGACGCGACAAAGTTCGACGAATTGGTGGAACGCCTGCGCGAGGCGCGGGAACGCCGCGAGGTGGCGCGCGCGGCGGAAGCCGCCGCTGCCGCCGGGACTCCTCCCGAGCCCGCGCCTGAGACTGCGCCCGCACCCGCGCCGCCAGCGGACGACTCCGGCGAGACCGCCCGCCCCGCCGGGGACGATGACGTCCACGACGGCAAGGGCGGGAAGAAGTCCGGGAAGGTCAAGAAGGACAAGAAGAACAAGAAAGACAAGAAGGACAAGAAGGGCGGCAAGGACGGGAAGCGCAAGAAGGACGGGAAAAAGAAGAAGTGACCATCCGGCGGCGCAGCTGGCTCCCGGGCTGGCATCGCCGCCCGATGCCCGGGCGCGCGCCAGCGCTGGCGCGCGGCCGGCCGCCAATCGCCCGGCGGCCATGATTGCGGCGCCGCGATGACCGGCGCGCTCCCTGCGGCATCGTTCCTGCGTTGAACGGACGCGGCGGCTTCCCGCCACCGGGGGGGAGGGACCGGCGGATTCACCGCGTTCCGTCCCACCGGGTCGCATCGCAAGGAGGCATCCATGCCCCGGAGTTTCCGCGTCCTCGCCACTGGCGCGGCGGCGGCCGTCGCCCTCGGCGCCAGCGTTGGTCTGGTCGCGCCAGCCCTCGCCGCGCCGCCCGATCCCGCCGTGCTGATCGACCGCGCCCAGACCCGCAACGAGGCCGTCCACGCCAACACGGCGGACCTGGCCGGCAACGCCTTCCTGCTCGGCGACGCCGTGCTCGCCAACGCCGCCGAGACCCGCGGCGCCGTCCAGGCGAACGCCGCCGAACTCGGCGCGGCCGCCCGCGCCAACGGTGCAGCCATCGGCGACGCCGCGCTCGCCAACGCGGCTGAACTCGGCGCGGCCGCCCGCGCCAACGGCGCGGCCCTCGGCGGCGCGGCCCTCGGCAACGCCGGCGAAACCCGCGGCGCGGTCCAGGCCAACGCGGCCGAACTCGGCGCGGCCGCCCGCGCCAATGGCGCGGCCCTCCGCGACGCCGGGCTGAGCCACGCCGGCGAGTTGCTTGCGGCGGTTCACAGCTGATCGCCAATGCCGGCGCCGCACGGCGGCCGGCGAATCCCGCGGCCACCGCCTTGCCCGCCCCGGTCATCCGGGCGGGACGGCGGCGGCCCTGGTAGCGCGAGGCGCTAGATGAGCCCCCGCCGGATGGCCTCGGCGACGGCATGGGCGCGGTCCACCGCGTCGAGTTTGTCGAAGATGATCTGCAGCCGTTTCTTGATCGCGACCTCGGTGCGGCCGGTGGCCATGCCGATCTCGCGGTTGGTCGCGCCGCGGCTGGCAAGCCGCAGGATCTCGAGGTCGTCCGGGGAGAGATCGGCCACGCGGCTGGTCTGCTCGCGGGCCAGCCCGCCGAACTGCTCGATCAGGCCGTCGATCAGCTCCGGGCTCAGCTGCCTGCGCCCGCGCGACGCGGCCCGGATGGCGGCGATCAACTGTTCCGGCGGGGTGTTTTTCAGCAGGTAGCCGTCGGCCCCCGCCTCGAGCGCCTGGCGCACATAGGCCTGGTCGCCGTAGGAGGTGAGGATGATCACGGCCTGCGCGACCCCCTGCTCCCGCAGCCGCCGCACCGTCTGGATGCCGCTGGCTCCGGGCATCCGCAGGTCGAGCAGGATCACGTCGGGACGCAGCAGCCGGGCGCGCTCGAGCGCCGTCGAGGCGTCGTGCGCCTCCCCGGTCACCGAGATGTCGGCGGTGGTGGCGAGCACCTTCCGCAGTCCCTCGATGACGACGGGATGATCGTCGACCAGAAGCACCGAGATCATGCCGTCACTCCCCGCCGATACCGGCCAGCTGAAGCGCCGGCGCCGGCTCGTCGTCCGGCGCGTCGGCGCGGTCGACCGGCCGCTCGATCGTCACCGTGGTGCCGTCGCCGGGTCGCGAGGTGATGGAGAAGCGGGCGTCGATGGCGGCCGCCCGCTCGCGCATGCTCAACAACCCGAGCGACACCGAGGCCCGGGCCGTGTCGGGGTTGAAGCCTGCGCCATTGTCGCGGATGGTCACCCGCAACCCGTCGGCGCCATTCTCGATGCGCACCACGGCGCGGTCGGCGGCGGCGTGGCGCAGCGCGTTGTTCAGGGCCTCCTGGACGATGCGGTAGATGGCGAGGCGGACCTCCGGGGAAAGGTCCGGGTTGTCGCCGGAGACCTCGAGTTCGCAGTCGAGCCCGGCGCGCTCGACGCCCGCCATGTGGCGCTCGATGGCGGCGACCACGCCGAGGTCGTCGAGGTCGGGCGGGCGGAGGGCGAAGATCACGTTGTGCAGTTCGTCCATCGCGCGGCCGAGCAGGTCGGAGATGGCCAGCAGGTCGTCCCGGTCCGGTTCGGCGGCGGCGGCGCGGTCCCGGCCGCCGAGTTGAAGCGCGCGGGCCTGGAAAAGCGCGCCGGTGATGAGCGGGGCGACGGCGTCGTGAATCTCGCCGGCGATGCGGCGGCGCTCATCCTCCTGGAGGCGGATGGTGCGGCGGTGAAGGTCGCGCATCTGCTCGGCCTGCTCCTCGCCGAGTTGCCGGGCGGAGCCGAGTTCCCGCACCTGTACGGCGATGCGCTCGCTCATCTCGCGGAAGGCCTCGCCGAGGCGGGAGAGTTCGCCGGAGCCGCCCGGCAGGGGGCGCGGGCTGAAGTCGCCCTGGACGATCGCCACGGCCTGCGCGGTGAGGGCGCGCAGCGGTCGGGCGATCCACTCGCCGAGCACCAGCACCAGGGCGAGGGTGGCCAGCGTGGCCAGCGCGAGGGCCAGCAGCCCCCGCTCCAGCAGCATCCGGTTCGGGGCGTAGGTGGTGGGCGACGGGTGGGTGACGACGACCGCCCAGTCGACGCCCGGCACGGGGGCGTAGGCGGCGAGATGCTCGCCGGAACTGTCGGTGTAGGTGGCGCTGCCGACGGCGCCGCTCATCGCGAGGGCGATCGGCTCGGCGAGTTGCTGGTCCAGCATCGACTGATCGAGCCCGGCGCCCTGGGCGGCGATGATCTCGGACTGGGAGATGACCGCGATGATGGTCTGGCCGCGGGCGAAGGGCAGCACCGCGTCCTTCAGGCGCTCCACCGAGAGCAACGAGCCGACGACCGCGGAGGGATCGTCCTGCTGGAGGTCGCGGGTGCGCATCGGCGCGGTCAGGGCGATCAGCGAGGCGTCGCCGGAGGCGAGGCGGTTGGAGACCCCGGGCTCGCTCAACATCCGCGAGGCGTTCACCGCGTCGGCGAAGCTGGGCAGGTTCCAGAGCGGGGTGGGATCGAGCCCGCTGGCGGCGATCAGTTTGCCGTCGCCCCCGGCGAGGAACATGCCATAGAGGTTGGGCCGGGCGCGCCGGAACTGCTCGAGCGTCTCCCCCGCGCCGACCGCCTCCATTTTCTGGACACGGTCGTTGGCGGCAACCTCCAGCAGCACCCGCTCGTTCTCCGCGAGCGCGCCGGCGAGCACCTGCGCCACCACCTCGGCGGTGGCGCTCTGGGCGTCGATCAACTGGTCGCGGCCGTGGGAGATGCTGGAGAACAGGACGTAGGCGGTGACGCCCAGCAGCGGCAGCAGACAGGCGAGGGCCACCAGCACGAAGCGGAGCCGGAGCGGCCACGAACCCGGTCCGCGCCGGGGCACCGGGCGGCCGTCCCCGCCGCCGCTGCCGCTGCCATTGCCGTTGCCGTTGGCGCCTGCCGCGGCGCCGGGATCGTCAGCCATCGGCCTGTCCGTTTCTCATGCGGCAATCATGCGCCCTCTCCCCCCGCTGCCCGGTATCCGATGGTGTGCCATGCGAGGCCCATATGGGCCGCCATTCTACCGGCGGCTGGTCAGTCGAGCGGGGGCGCGGGGCGGCCGGAACCGGGTTCGCGGTCGCGGTCGCGGTCGCGGTCGCCGCCACGGTCGCGAACCCAGCCCAGGGCGCGCTCGGTGTAGCTGGGGCGCGCGGGGTCGTACTGGGCGGCGGCGGCGGCGGCGTAGGGGGTGGCGAGGGCCAGCAGCCACCGGCCCAGCCCGGCGTCGCGGATCTCGTCGAGTTGCTCCCGGTAGAAGCCGGCCAGGTGGACGGAGCCAATCTCCTTGCCGGCGCGGGCGGCCGCCGCGCCGAGGGCGGCGGAAAGTTCCATGGTGGAGACGCCCTCGCGCCGGGCGGTCTCGCGCAGATCGGACCAGAAGGCGGCGAGTTCATCGGGGCCAGGCAGATCGCGGCCCTGGTCGCGCAGGGTGTCGAAGGCGCGCCTCGCCTCGTCGACCGACATCGGGGGCACGTCGACCGCGTCGGCCAGCGTGCCGGAGGAGGTTTCGAGGCGGTCGAGCAACTCGAGGTAGGTGTCCGCGCCCTGGTCGGGCGGAAGCAGGCCGTCGGCGCGCAGTTGCTCGATCAGTTCCTCGAGGTAGGCCCGGGAGCCGCCGGTGAGATCGGCGACCGCGGCCAGCACCCAGAGCGGCGAGAGACCGGTGGCGACGATGCTGGCGAGTTCGATGGCGTTGCCGGCGGCCTTGCGCTTCATCAGCGCGCCCGCGGACACGCCGTCGGCCGGGTAGACCCCGCTGACGCCGCCGACCCCCTCGACCACGATCCGCAACAGGCGGCCGATGGTGCTCTGGTAGAGGCGGGAACCGCGGACGGCATCCGGCAACAGCACGTCGCCGGTCTCCTTGGCGAGCCCGCCGACCAGTGCGGCGGCGGCGCGGGCGCTGCGCTCCGGAAGCGAGACGGCGTAGGTTGGGGCGCGTTTCATCCAGTCCATGCGGCTGCTCCGGGGGAGATCGACCGCGCCCGGCCGATGGCGGCCGCGCTGGCCCGCCCCGACGCGGGCTCGTCGCGAATGCTCCCACCGGTTCATTGTGCGGCGCGCGGCCCATCCGCGCCAACCCGCGGCCGGCTACAGCACCCCGTCGAGGAACGGCGACCGCACGCACTCGCCGCGGTCGCCCTCGGCGGTCCAGAGGATGAACAGGCGTTGCCGCGCGCGGGTCAGCGCGACGTAGAGCACGCGCCGCTCCTCTTCCAGTTCCTCGCGGTTCGGGTAGCGGTCCCTGAGCGGGAACTGCCCGGTTTCGGCGCCGATCACGATGACCACCGGCCACTCCTTCCCCTTGGCGGTGTGGGCGGTCATCATCGCCACGCGGCCGGCCTCGGGCAGGGCGCGGGCATCGCCCTCGCCGAGACCGGCGGCGACGCCCGGAGCGACGTCGATCGACTCGGCCAGGGCGGCGTAGCGCAGGAAGGCGCGCAGGGAGGCATCGCCGCTGCTGGCGGCGAAATCGGCGGCGACCCGGCGCCAGCGGGTGGCCATGTGTTCCCAGGCGAGGTCATCCTCGGTTTCGCCGCGGTCGGCGGCCCGCAGCCAGGCAAGCGCACCGGCGCCCTCCGGGCCGGCGGACTCCGCCCAGGCCGCCAGCAACCCGCTCCCCTGCCCGAGCCAGGCGGCGCGCGCGCCAGCCAGCACGAGGTCGGCCGCATCGTCGCGAATGGGGATGCCGGCGACGTGCAGACTGGCGGCCACCAGCGGCAAGGCCTCGACGAGGGCATTGAGTTCGCGGTCGCGGTTCAGCACCTCGATGAGCCGGAAGAAGACCTCAGCGTTGAGCAGGGCATCGTCCAGCGCGCGGTGTTCCTGGCTATCGGACAGCGCAAAGCCGGCGATCAGATCCTCGAGTTTCCGGCCGGGGGCGTCCGGGTAGAGCCGGCGGGCGATGCTCACGGTGTCGATCGTGGGCACGTCGGGCGGCGGCAGGCCGAGTTCGCGGCAGTACCGCGCCAGCACCACCAGGTCGAACTGCTCGATGTTGTGGCCCGCCACCATCGCATCGCCGAAGGCGGCCAGCACCTTCGGCACGGTTTCGGCGGGTCCCGGCGCATCGCGGACCTGCTCCCAGGTGATGCCATGCACCTTCAGCGACCCGCCGGAGATGGCCCGGCCGTCGGTGGGGCGCACGTACTGGATGAACTCGCCGGCAGGCTCGCGGCGCTCGAAGCGCACGCAGGCCACCTCGAGGAGTTCGCAGCGGTTGGGATCGCGGCCGCCGGTCTCGGTGTCGAACAGCACGAAGGGCCCGTCGTCGAGTTGCTCGAAGCGCATCAACGTCCGCTGGCCGATGCGCCACGCCTGCAGGGCGATGCTGGCGGTCTCCGCCCGGGCCAGCCCGAACCCCCGGAAGCCCGGGGGAACCCGGCGCCCGAGTTCGACCGCGAACGCGCCGTCCGGGGCGGAGCGGCCCGCCGGCAGCAGGAGCGCGGGGCGGTCGAGGTAGGTTTCCATGACGCGGGCGAGGATCGCCTGCGCCGCCAGCGCATCGGCCGACCCATCGGTCGAGAGCGCGATCCGCCGCCCGCGCCGGATCGCGTCGACCAGGGCGCTGACGTGCCCGTCGAGCCAGGCGCCGGTGCGTTCGAGCAGATCGTCCCAGGGGCTGGCGGCGCCGATCGGACGGGGCCGGTGCGGGAAGGGCGAGCGGCGGGCCGCCAGCGCGGGCAGCAGCCTGCGCACGGTCTGGTCGAGGGGGTCGTCGGCCGCGCCCTGCAGGTGGGAATCGATCAGCGTGACGAGATCGCGCAGCGCCGCGCGGGTCAGGGGGCCGATCTCGTCGGCGTAGAGGTCGGCGGTGCGGGCGAGGTCGGGCAGGCCGATGCCCTCGGCCCGGGCGAGCCGCCGCAGCCGCGCCATGGACACCTCGTCGACGGCGGCACGGGGCCAGTTGAGCGCATTGCGGAACCCCTCGTCGCGCATGGCGAGGGCGAGATCAAGCAACCGCAGGACGTCGCGAACCTGCTCCTGCGCGAAGAACCGGCCCTGCTGCACGCGGTGGACCGGGATGCCGGCGGCGAGCAGGGCCCGTTCGGCGACGTGGGCGCGGATGTGGGTCCGGTAGAGCACGGCGATGTCGCCGAAGGCGAAGCCGCCATCGCGGCAGCAGCGCTGCACGAGGCGGACGACGTTCTCGGCCTCGGTCTGGCGATCGTCGTAGCCGGCGCCCCAGGGCGGATGGCCCTCCTCCGCTCCCGGGCGCGCGGTGATGGGCCGGGATGCGCCGTCTCCCTTCATCAGCGCGCGCGCCGCCGCCACGATGCGGGAGGTCGAGCGGTAGTTGACGCTCAACTGCCGGGAGACGGGCCGGTAATCGCGCTGGAAGGCGTCGAGCGCCTCGAGCCGGGCGTCGAGAAAGCCGAAGATGGCCTGGTCGCGGTCCGCGACGACGCTCACCGTCACCTCGCCGCCCGGCGGCGCGATGGCGCGAATGAGCCGGTCCTGGGCGGGGCTGACATCGTGAAACTCGTCGACGAACAGGTGGCGGACCTGCCGCAGCCGTTCCGGCCGCAGGTCCACGCCGCGGTCGAGGGCGCGGCTGGCCAGCAGGATGAGGTCGTCGAAATCGAGCAGGCCCGCCTCGCGCAGCCACCGCTCGTACCAGCGGGCCGTCTCGGCCAGGGCGGCGTCCTGCCGCCGGGGGCGGCCCATGCGAAGGGCGCTGACGTCGCGTTGCAGGGCGTTGAGCGCCTGCGCCCGGTCGTCCCTGCGGTCGTCGACGAGCACGAGCCCCGACGACGCCGCGGCGCGGGCAAGCAGACGACGCTGCCGGTCGTCGTCGGCCACCCGCAACGGGAGCGGCGCGCCCGCGCGGTCCCCGAGGGACTCCAGCAGATCGACGCAAACGGCATGGAAGGTGCCGGCCCAGACCTCGCCGGGGCCGCCCTCCAGCCGCGAGACCAGTTCGCCGGCCGCGCGGCGGGTGAAGGTCATCGCCAGGATGCTCTCCGGCGCCACCCCCTGCTCGGCGGTCAGCCACCGGATGCGCTCGACGATCACCCGCGTCTTGCCGCTGCCGGGGGCGGCAAGCACCAGCAGGTTGCCGCCGTCGGGCGGATGCTCCACGACCGCCCGCTGCTCGTCCGAGAGCACGAAATCGCCTGCCTGCGCCATGCTCGCCTCCCGCCGGGCCGCGACTCTCGCCAGTCATGGTAACAGATGCGCCGGGCCCGGCGGCGCTCAGCCGCTCCCGCCGGGGAAGGCCTGCGCCAGCCTGCGGACCAGCAGGCCGCACTCCCCGGACGGACCCTCCGGCGCGGCGAGCCGGGCGGGCAGTTTCGGGCTGCGCGTCAGTTCCCAGACGTGGCCCACCCAGGCCTGCTCCGGGGCCGCCCCGGTCTGGGGAGCCCCTTGCGCGCCGTGGATGCCGGGCACGATGTCGGCGGTCAGCCCGGCCGGACGCAGGGCCCATTTTGGCGGCGGGGGGTCGCTGGTCAGGCGGCGGCGGGCGGCGGCGTGGCGCGGCAGGCCGGGCCGCTGGGGGCCGGGCGCGAAGACGTTCCAGCGTTGCAGGATCGCCACCGGCCTCTCCTGGGAGAGCAACGAGCGGGCCGTCACCCCGTCCTCCAGCAGCAGCAGTTCGTCCACGTCGAGATTCAGCATCACGTCGGCCCGCGCGAGCAGGCGGTCGAGGGCATGACGGAGCATCGCCGTCTGCAGGAACATGTCCATGCCGAGGTAGTCCGTCGCCAGCAGATCCTGCCGGCGGATGCCGAACCAGGCAGGCTGATCGATCACCGCGATCTCGCGCAGACCCGGCACCCGGGCCAACCGGGCCTCGATCTCCGCCGGGCCGTCGTCCAGCGAGGCGTTGTCGTAGAGCACCACGGCGTCGACGCCGCAGGCGACGGCATGGAACCGCGCCCAGTCCTCGATCCACTCGATGGGGTTGTCGCGGGAGGTGGTCACGAGCGCGGCGCGCCCGGCGAACGCGGCCGACAGGTTGGGCCGCACGGGCGCCCGCCGCTCCTGCGATCCGTGGCGAATGTGGAGCATGGCCGCCCCCGGCGGGGAGGCGATCTCGAGGCGCAACGGAGCGTGCCGGGCGGGATCCTCCCCGGCGGGCCGCCGGATGAACGGCAGCGGTGGGCCGCCGGGCGCGGCGCGGAACTCGAGGTCGGCCAGGGCGAGGCCGCGGCGCACGGGCGGCCCGATGGCGATCACGGATTGCCCGTCGGCGGAACGGAAGATGTCGTAGAACAGGGTGTGCCGGTCGAAGCGCGCATCGAACGACGGCCCCCGGAGCAGTTCGAGAGTGAGCGGCGCCCGCACCGGGCCACGGCGGGGGTCGAGATCGACGTGCGAGAGATCGACCCGGTGCAGGCGCGGCGGGGTCATCGCGGCGCGGTCACGGGTGGCGGGCAAGGAAGTCCAGCACCTGCGGGCCGACGATCCACGGGTGGGTATGCTGGACCTCGTGCGGGGCGTGGTTGACGATGAGCAGTTCGGCGTTCGGGATGGCGCGCTTCATTTCGGTCATCTGGGCGATGTTGCCCCAGAGGTCGTCCTCGCCGGAGACGAGCAGCACGGGGTTGGGAATCCGCGCGAGATCGGCCAGCGAGTAGTCGGGGTTGACCGCGAGGTTGGCGGCCAGTTGGGCGAACAGGTCCTTCCACCAGCCAGCGGGCTTGCCGCCGCGGTCGTGGCGGGCGGCCATCGCCTCAATCGCCCGCGGCGACATCCGCGACACGTCCGCGAACTCGTTGGCCTCGCGCACGAGGTCGTCGTTGTAGTAGTTGGGGCCGACCGCCACCAGCGAGCGCGCCAGGTCCGGCCGGGTCATGCCGATGGTGAGGGCCACGATGCCGCCGTCGCTCACCCCGGCGACGTGGGCCGGCCCCGCGCCGAGTTGCTCGATCAGGGCGCAGATGTCGCCGGCGATCAGGTGGTAGTCGAGGCGTCCGGCCGGGTTGTCGGTGCGCCCGTGGCCGCGGTGCTCCACCTGGATGGCCCGGTAGCGCTCGCTGAAGGACGGCACGAGGTCGAGCCAGGAGAAGACCGGATCGTCGATGCTCGAGGACGCCCCGTGCATGAGGATCAGCGGGGTTCCCTCGCCGGATTCCTCGTAGTAAAGGCGGAGGTCGTTGACGTTTGCGTAGGGCATGGCGCGGCGCTCCTTACTTCCCGACCCAGGCGTCGACCTCGATCTCCACGACCGCCGCCGGGTCGATGATGCCGTTGATGCCGACCAGCAACCCGGCCGGCCGGGAGACCCGGAACGCCTCCCCCAGCAAGGGCACGACCTCCATGTAGCGGGAGACGTCGTTCATGTACACGCGGTAGCGCACCACGTCGTCGAAGGACGCGCCGAATGCGGCGAGCGCCTCCGCGATGATCTCCAGGATGACCGTGGTCTGCGGTCCCGGCTCGTAGGGATGGACGACCTTGCCGTCGCGGAAGGCGGCAGTGCCCGAGACGTGGATGGTGTCGCCGGCCCGGATCGCCCGGCAGTACCCGGCGATTTCCTCGAACTTGCCGCCGGACGAAACCCGCTGCCGGTCGGTTCGCGCGCCCTCGAACATGGCTCTCCCGTTCCTCCCCGCGGCGCATCCCGCGCCGGCCGCTGTTTCCCGATCGCCCGCTTCGTGCGATGCTGCCGGGAGCGTACCGCGAAGCGCGCCCGGCGGAGACCCGGGCGGCCACGGGCGCGGCACGAACGGCAGCGGACGGCAGGCGTCCGGCATCAGGCGGCACATGGTTCCGGAGGTTCACGGATGAGCGCCCCCATTCCCACCCGGCCACTCGGCAAGACCGGCGAGCAGGTCTCCATCCTGTCGCTCGGCGGGTACCACATCGGCGTGCCGGAGCGCTCCGAGGCGATCCGCATGATCCACGCCGCGATCGACGCCGGCATCACCTTCATGGACAACGCCTGGGAGTACAACGACCGCGAGTCGGAGTTCCGGATGGGCGAGGCCCTGGCGCAGGACGGCTACCGCGACAAGGTCTTCCTGATGACCAAGAACTGCGCGCACGACCGCCGGGCCGACACCTCGATGGTCAGGCTCGAGGAGAGCCTCGCCGCCCTCCGGACCGACCACCTCGACCTCTGGCAGATCCACGAGGTCGTCTGGCGCGACGACCCGGACCGCATCTTCGCCCCGGGCGGGGCCGCCGAGGCGATGCTCAAGGCGAAGGAACAGGGCAAGGTCCGCTACATCGGCTTCACCGGCCACAAGAGCCCGGCCATCTTCCGCCGGATGCTCGAACTGGCCCCGGATTTCCCGTGGGACACCATGCAGTTCCCGGTCTCGGTGTTCGACTGGCACTACAACAGCTTCCAGCAGTAAATCCTGCCGCTCGCCAACGCCCGCGGCATCGGCGTCATCGGCATGAAGAGCCTCGCCGCCGGCACGGTGCTGTCGCAATCGGAGGTCACCGCCCAGGAGGCGATCGCCTACAGCCTCTCCCTGCCGATCTCCTCCCTCTGCGTCGGCATCGACTCCTGGGAGGTGCTGCACCAGGATATCGCCATCGGGCAGGGCTTCACGCCGCTGCCGGAATCCGAGATGCGCCGCATCCGCGAGAAGGCCCACGAGCACGCCTGGGAGGGCCAGCACGAACGGTTCAAGTCCTCGAACGACTTCGAGGGCAACGAGGGCCGCAAGGTGCACGGGATGCCGCTGATCGGCGCCGGGGTGGACTAGGCTCCGGCATCCTGTTCGCCCGGCCGCGGCTGCCGCTGGTCCGCCAGCCGCAGCCGCGCGATCTTGCCCGACGCCGTTCGCGGGAGCCGGTCGACGAACCGGAGTTCGTGGGGCATCTGGTTGGCGGGCAACCGCTCCAGCAGCCAGCGCCGCAGATCGCGCCACCCCAGCGCGGCCCCGGGCGCCAGCACCACCGCCAGCCCGGCCTCCTGGCCCAGTTCGGGATGCGGGACGGGATAGGCCGCCGCCTCGCGCACGGCGGGGTGCTCGCGGGCCGCCCGTTCGATGCTCTCGGGCGAGATCTTCACCCCGCCCCGGTTGATGACCTCCGACAACCGGCCGAGCACCGCCAGCCGGCCGCGTTCGTCGATCCGGCCGAGATCGCCCGTCCGGTACCAGCCATCCACGGTGAATGCGGCGGCCGTCGCCTCCGGGTCATCGAGGTAGCCGCCGAAGGTGCGCGGGCCGCACGCCTGGATCTCCCCCGGGGCGCCAGCCGGCAGGATCTCGCCGGTTTCGGCGGCAATGCGCACCATGCCCGGCTCGTAGACGCCGTCGTGCGCGATCGTCAGCGACTCCGAGGCCGCGTAGCAGTCGACAATGCGGCAGCCGAGTCCGGCGGCGATCCGGTCTCCCATTTCGCCGGTCATCGACGCGCCGGTGGTCAGCGCGAGGCGGACGGCGGGACCCGGGTCAGGATCGCCCCCCCGCCGCGCGTCCGCGAGGCTGGCGAGCAAGGCCGGCGTTCCGCCGACAATGGTCGGGCGGCGCTGGGAGCACACCTGAGCGATACCCATGGCCGAGTCCACTCCCGGGATCACGGCGCTCGCTCCCGGCCAGAATGCGGTGTAGATCCAGGTGAACACCGCATGCGCCGCGGATCCCACGATCAGGAACCGGTCGCCGGGTGCGAAACCATCGGCGTCGGGGATCAGCGCCGAGTCCGCGATCGCCGCGTCGATGATGGCCTGATGCGTGATGGGGATCAGCCGCGGCTCCCCGGTGGTCCCGGACGACGCGAGGATGAACGCCACGGCGTGCGGCGGCGGCTCGACGACCGGCGCGCCCGCTGGCTCGCCGGCAGTGAGCGCCAGCACCTCCGGGCCACGACGATACCGGAGCACCGGGGCGGCGATCCCGCTCGCCGGCGCCCCCTCGCGCAGGAGCACGAGGCCCGGGCGAATGCGATCCAGGGCGCTCTCCCGCCAGGCGGGCGGTGCGTCGGCGGAGAGGATGGCGGTCGGCGCGACCGATGCCGCCGCGATGGAAAGGATCGCGGCATCGATGCCCGCGTCCACCCCGGCGAACAGGGCGATGCGCCCGTCGGGGCCGATCCCCGCGCGCCGGAGAACACCCGCGAGCGCGGCGACGCGCGCGCCGAGTTCGCCGTAGGTCACGGTGCGGCCGGCATCGAGCAGCGCCGGGGCCTCGGGCCGTTCACCGGCCCGGGCGCGGATGAGGCCGGGAATCGTCTGCGGCGCCTCCGGTGCATCCGGCGGCCAGCCGGGGGAGCGAGTCAAACCCTGTCCTCGACCAAATGGCGCGCGGGTTGCCAGCACGATGAGTTTACCGCGAGCTTCATCTCCGGCTCACGCCAGCCGCGCCCGCTCCCGGACCGGCAACTGGCCGCCGCCTATACTCCGGTCGCGCCGGCCTTCGCCTTCGCGCCGGGAAAGGACGCCATGCCATGACTACCAGCAACCGGGGCCGCATCGGGTTTGCGTTCGTGCCGCAGTCGACGCCGCAGGCGGTCGATCTCGTCGCCCGCGCCGAGCGGGCCGGGGTCGATACGGCCTGGACCGTGATGCCCGCCGTCGGGCTCGATACGCTGACCATCTTCGCGGCGGCGGCGATGAAGAGCGAGCGGATCGCCCTCGGCACCGCCATCGTGCCGGCCTTTACCCGCCACCCGGTCGCCATGGCCGACCAGGTGATGGCGCTGGAAAGCCTGGCGCCGGGGCGGCTGCGGCTCGGCATCGGCACCGCCCACGCCCGCACCATGGAAGCCGTGTTCCATTTCGATTTCCGCAAGCCGCTCTCCTGGCTGCGCGAGTACACCGAGGTGCTGCAGCCGCTCCTGCACAGCGGCGAGGTCCACTTCCGCGGCGAGTTCTACGAGGTGGACGCCCAGATCGCGAAGCCGGTCCAGACCCCCATCTACCACTCCGCGCTGCGCGCTCCCGCCTTCGAACTGGCCGGCGAACTGACGGCTGGCGGCCTCGCCTGGCTCTGCCCGCCGGAATACCTGCGGCGGGTCGCGCTCCCCGCGCTGGAGACCGGCGCGGCGCGGGCCGGCCGCCAGCGCCCGCCCCTGCTCGCCCACATGCCGGTGGTGGTCTCCGCGGACCGCGGCCGCGCCTACGCCCTGGCGAAGGAGCAGATCGGCTACTACGCCGCCGCCCCCTTCTACGCCCGCATGTTCCGGGACGCCGGGCACCCGCTGGACGCCGACGGCCGCATCACGGACGGCCTGCTGGACATCCTGCTGGTGTACGGCACGCCAGACGAGATCGCCCGCAAGCTGCAGGAGCGGCTGGACGGCGGCATGGACGAGATCTACCCCTCGATGTTCCCGCTCGACGACAAGGAACGCGAGGAGGACGTGCTGCTCGGCGTGCTCGGGGAACTGGCGCGCTCCTGACGAGCCGGGGCGACCGGGAGAGACCGGATCAGGGAACCCAGGCCAGGAACTCCGGCTCGTCCTCGAGGTGCTCGACGAGCGCGCCGCGGCTCGCGCCGGTGCCGGCATCGAAGCGGAGAACGGCGCGGCCGGTGCGGTCCGCGACGTGGAGCAGACCATCCGGCCCCCAGGCGATGCCGGACGGCGCCTTGAGCCCGGCATCCTTCGCCAGCAGGTCGCTCGCCTCGCCGCTGGCGAGATCGAGCGCGATCACCGTTCCCCGGTCGCGGCTGCCGACGAGCAGGGCGTCGCGCTCCGGCCACGGCAGCAGGTGGACCGGCGCGGCCAGCCTGCCATGCCGGTAGGAGCGCGTCAGGGCTCCACTCTCCCGGTCGTAGCGGTTCACCGCGTCGCGGTCGCGGTCCGCGACGTAGAGCGCTCCGTCCGCGCCAAAGATGGCGTGGCGGACCGCCTTCAGGCCGTCGGCCGCGTGGCGGTGGGAGGGGACGAACGCGCCCGGCGGCAGCGATCCGGCGAGGTGGGCGATAGCCGGGGGGTGAGGCATGGGAGCGCCCGGCGCGCCATCGGCCGCGGCGGGGCCGTAGTAGCGGCCGACGATGTCACTGTCCTGGCTGGGCACGAACAGGGAGCCGTCCGGGCCGAACGCCACGTCGAACGGGTGCGCCAGCCCCGGATCGGCGCGGCGCTGTTCGATGAACACGCCGCGGAAGGCGTGCCTGCCGTCCGCGCCCGGCTTCCCGGCGAAGCGCAGGATCTGGCTCTGCCCCTTCCAGGCGTTGGCGACGTAGAGGTCGCCATCCGGGCCGAAGACGAACCCGCGCAACTCGCGCAGGGCGAGGCCGTCCGGCAGACCCTCGTGGGCGAGCGCCTTGCCGAGATGCCGCCCCGCCGCGTCGTAGCGGTGGATGTTGTTGCGGTCGCCCGGATCGTCGCCGCCGTGAAAGGAGAGGTACCAGGTCATCGGCCGAGCCCTTCGAACGCAGGGTGGTAGCGGAGCCGCCCGGCCCCGCCGAGCGCGCCGGGCCGGAACTCCAGCGCCATCAGGTGCGGCCCGGACCACGGACAGACGAGACCGGCCGCCGCGGCCAGATCGAACCCGAAGCGCCGGTAGTATCCCGGATCGCCGAGGACCACCACCCCGGCCAGTCCGAGTTCGCGGCAGCGGCCGATCCCGGCCTCGCACAGGGCCGCGCCGATGCCCCGCCTGCGCCAGCCGTCCGCCACCGCGAGCGGGGCAAGCGCGGCGGCGGCGATCTCGCCGGCTGCACCCTCGACCGCCAGCGGGCTGAACAGGACGTGGCCCACAATGCGCCCGCCGCCCGCCTCGGCGACCAGGCTCACCGGCGCGGCGTCCGCGTCGCGCAGCGCGGCGGCGAGGGCCGCCTCGGCGGGGCCGCCGAAGGCCGAGGTCAGCAACGCGCCGATGGCGGCGCGGTCGCCGGGGCGCTCCTCGCGGATGATCCAGCCGGTCACGGGCTTCCTCGCGGGTCTGGGGTCTGGGGCCTGGGGTCCGGGGACGGGATGGGCGGGCCTGGCGGTGCGGATTGCGGGTCGTGGGTCGTCGGTCGTCGGTCGTCGGTCGTTGGCTAGGCGCCCGCGGCCGGGGTGGCCTGCCCGTCGAACAGGTCGCCATCGGGCCACGCGGCGATCGAGGCGGCGACCTCGTCCAGCATCGTCATGGCGGAGGCGAAGAACGCGCCGTAATCCAGCGGAAGGGAATTGAAGCAGACGGCGATGGTCGTTCCGTCCGGGTTCCGCGAGATCCACGAGCCGCAGGTGCCCGTCAGCGCGCCGGCGTGCGACCAGGCGGGCCCTGCATCGGTCATCCCGACGCCCCAGCCGAGGCCGTACTCGCGCGGCCCGCCGCCCGGCTCGTCGGACGATCCGGGGCGCGGGGTCTCGATCATCTCCCTGACGGTCGCCGGGGTCAGCAATGGCCCGCCGCGCGTGCCATCCACGGCGAGCGTGAACTTCACGAGGTCGGAGGCGGTGGAGATGAAACCGCCGTGGCTGTCCATCGCCTCCAGGAAGTAGCCGCCGTAGGCGTTGGGCACGAACCCCTCGCCGGGATAGACCGACGGGGAGAGCGGCCATCCTTCCGGCGCGACGTAGACGACCTCGTTTCTCGCCCGGTCCGCCAGTTTCGTCTTGCCGAGCTTGGTCTCGGTTGCGCCGGCGGGGTCCAGCACGAGCCGCTGGGCGGCCTCGCCGAACCGCTCGCTGGTGACGGCCTCGATGACCCGCCCGATCACGTTGAAGCCGAAGTTGGAGTAGACGCTCTTCGTCCCGGGGTCGAACGCCAGCGGGAAGCCGAGCATCGCGCGGACGATCTGTTCGGCGGCGGGCGGATTGTCCACGCCGAGGATGGTCGCGGCCATCGCCGACATCGGCAGGTACTGGGGATCCATCCCGTTGGTGCTGTCCCAGCCGCCGGCATGGGTCAGCAGCATCCGCATGGTGATCTGCGCAAGCCGGGGGTCGATCTCGGCGTTGCGCGGCGGCTCGAGGGAGAGCAGGCGGAAGACCGGCTCGTCGAGGGTGAGCCTCCCGGCATCGACCAGCGCGAGCGCGGTGACCGCGGTGATCGGCTTGGAGACGCTGGCGATCCGGAAGCGCGAGGCGGGAGACACAGGTTCGCCGGCGAGCGGGTCGGCGATGCCGTAGCCGCGGTTCAGCGCCAGCCGCGGCCCGCGCGCCACGGCGAGTTGGCCGCCGGGAAGCTTCCACTGGCCCATGAGCTCGCCCATCGCCCGGTCGAACGGCTCCATGCCGGGCAGGGTGGGACCGTTGGCGGTCATCGCGGCCGAATCGGTGATCACCACCGCCGGGGGCGCGGCTTCCGGCGTTCCCGGCGCCGCGGCGCGGCGCGGCGCCAGCGGCAGCGCGGCCCCCGCGGAGAGCACGGATCGGCGGGTCAACCCGGAGGCGCGGAGCGGCGTCATGTCGTTCTCCTGTCCCGAATGCGCGGTGTGCGGGCAAGGATGCCCCGCGGCCGTGCCCCGCGGCAAGCCGCGGCCGGGCCGTGGTACCGTCCGGCGCAGAAAGCCCGCACGCGGGGCGCGCCGGTCCCGCGTTCGCAGGATGGATGCCGGACATGGCTGTGGCTGCTCGCGTTTCGCTGCCAGTCGACCTGGTGACGTTCGACCTCTACGACACGCTGATCGAACTGGACCCGCCCCGCTGGACCCGGCTGCGGGCGGCGCTGCGCGATTTCGGCGTCGATGCCACCGAGGACGTGCTGCGCGAGGCCGATCTCATCGCCGAGGACTACTACACCGTCGAGAACGGCGGCGTGCCGATCCGCGACCGGGCGAAGGCCGATCAGGAGGCCTTCCGGGTGGAGTACATGCGGCGCTGGCTGGAGGCGGCGGGCGTCTCCGGCGACCCGGCCTTCGCCGCCGAGGTGCGACCGCGCTATCTCGCGGAGTTCGAGTCCGGCTGGGACCACCGCGCCTACCGGCTGTTCGACGACGTGATGCCGGCGCTCGTCCGGCTGCGCGCGGCGGGCATCCGCACCGCGCTGATCTCCAATGCCGACGCCGACGTGACCGCCATCGCAGTCCACTTCGCCTTCGCGGACCGCATGGACCTGCTGGTCACCTCGGCGCTCGTCGGCTACGAGAAGCCGGACCCGCGGACCTTCCGGGCCGCCCTCGATCCGCTCGGCGCGGACCCGGCGCGCACCCTCCACATCGGCGACCAGGCGAAATCGGACGTGGCGGGCGCGCTTGGCGTCGGCATGCAGGCGGCGCTGCTGGACCGCTACGGCCGCCATCGCGAGTACGGCGGGGTGAAGGTGGCGGGCCTGACCGAACTGGCCGGCCTGGTCATTCGCTGAGGCGGGCGCTCCGCTACCGCTTCAGCGCCGCGACCTCGGCCACCAGCGCCGCGATCTGCGCCTGCTGCTCCTGGATCGCCTTGATCATCGGACCGATCAGTTCGGTGTACCCGAGGGTCAGCACGTCGTCCCCACCGTTGATGGCGTGATCCTGGAACCCCCCGAAGTCGATCCCGCGCTCGGCGAGCAGGGCCTGCACCTCCTGCGCGATCAGGCCGTGGTGGTAGCGGGAGCGGGCCTTGCTGCCGTCGTGGGTCAGGTTGGCGAGTTTGCTGGCCTCCCGCCACGCCGCGATCGCGGCGGCGTCGCCGTCCGCCGGCATCCCGGGGCGGTAGTCGTCGCGGGGGTCGAGCCGGTAATCGACCGGGCGCAGCGCGGTGATGAAGTCGAGGCCGAGGACGGTGTCCCGGATGGCGGTCTTGTCCCGGCGGTCACCGGCAACAACCAGGTCCAGTTGGGCGACACGACCGTCACGGTCTACTCCCAGACCGCCGTGGCGACGCGGTCCGACCGCCGGGACAAGACCGCCATCCGGGACACCGTCCTCGGCCTCGACTTCATCACCGCGCTGCGCCCGGTCGATTACCGGCTCGACCCCC
>JBJTKE010000493.1:0-6051 GCA_046096285.1 Chloroflexota bacterium | reverse complement strand
CCTACGCTCCGCTCGTCCGCCCCACCCACAGCCCCCGAAGCCGACTCCCCACACCCGATCCTCCAAACCCGATATCCGATACCCGAGCACCCCGGAGCCGCCCATGACCTACGCCGAGGCCATCGAATTTGCCGGCAGGCTGATGGAGAGTTCCGGCGTCGCCATCATCGTCATCGGCGCGGTCGCGGCGACCTGGCGGTTCCTGCGGGATTACCAGCAGCAGGGCGCCACCCGCAAGACCCTCTACCGCCAGTACCGCACAGGCATTGCCATGGCCATCCTGCTCGGCCTCGAGTTCCTCGTGGCGGGCGACATCGTCCGCACCGTGGTCATCGAGCCCAACATGCAGAGCGTGCTCGTGCTCGCGGTGATCGTGCTGATCCGGACCTTCCTCAGCTTCGAGCTCACCCTCGAGATCGAGGGCCGCTGGCCCTGGCAGCGCGGCGGCGGCGCGGACGACCTCGACGGGGACGGCGACGCAGCAGGCCAACCCGCGGGGCGCGGCGGCAACTGACGCATCCCCCGGTCTAGTGCTGGCGCAGGTCCCGGTGCTGCGCCGGCCGCTCCAGCAGGGCCAGCACCACCTGAAGCAGCGGGGCGTCGCGCTCGATGCGCCGGTCCACCATCCGCACCGAGCCGAACTCTCCCTCGAAGTCCACCGTCAGGTGCCAGACTCCATCGCCGCCCCGCGACATCGCCGCCACGCGCGGCGCGCGCGGGGCTTCCGTCTGCAGGATGACCGCCTCCAACCTGTGCATTGCAGCCTCCCCCCATCTTGTCGGGCCCCAGCTGCTTCCGGCGGTGTACCACCGCAAATGACGGAATGCAACGAGTTCATCTGGTGCGAATGCCCGTTCCGGGCGGGGTGCGCGACGTCGCGCCCGCCCACCGGAAATGATGCCCGCAACCTCCGGGGACCGCCGCCGCTGGCCAGCCCCCCGCTGCTCCCGCAGTCCTTCTATCACGCCAAAACCTGCGAGTCACCCCTCCAGAATATGTGGTATTTGCGTGGCTTCTGCGTGGTTCGCGCGGCATTTCCGACGGCCCCGGGCCACGCGGCCCGGTTTCCCGGCCCGGCCATGGGGCATCGGCGCAACCGCGCATCCCTCGTTCGCACCGGGTCCTGCCCCATGCCGCCTCGCGCGGACCCCGGCCCCGGCCCCGCCCTGTCGCGCCCCGCCCGCCGCGCGCCCGGGCGCTCGCGGGCTGCTATCCTGCCCGTGCAGTGCCGCATCACGGGAGCAGTCACATGGATGGGGGAACAGGACGGCGCGGAATGCTCCGCGCGGCCACCGCGGGCGCCGCGGCGGCCGCGGCCATCGCGGCCGGGCGGCGGGCCGGCGCGGCGCCAGAGCCGCCGCGGGGCCCCGACGTGGTCCTCGTGATCCTCGACGACATGCGCGATTCCGACTGGCGCGCGCTGCCGGAGACCACCCGCCTCCTCGCCGCCCGCGGCTCCCTCTTCCCCCACTACCTGTGCGCCACGCCCCTGTGCGGGCCGGCCCGGGCCTCGCTGCTCACCGGCAGGCGGGCGGGCCGCTCGCCCATCAGGACCAACGAGGATGGCCCCGCCGGCCTCTCCGGGCCGAACATCCCCGAGGCTCTCCTGGCCCGGGGCTACCAGACGGCGCTCTTCGGCAAGTACCTCAACGGCGCGGGCAACGCGGCCCCTCCCGGCTGGTCCGCGTTCGACTCGAAGACCAGCGGCAACGTGCCCCGCATCCAGCGGAAAGCCCTCTCCTGGCTCGGCCGCATCTCCGCCGATCCGTTCTTCCTCTGCCTCGCCCCCAATGCCCCCCACGACCCGCCGCGGCCTCCCGCCCGCTACCTCGACCTCTACCCCGACGAACCCGACCCGGACCGCTGGCGCCTGCAGATGTGCCGCGGTGTCGACGACCTGATCGCCGCCGTCGCCCGCAGACTCCGCGCCCTCCGCCGCCTCGACGGGACGCTCTTCATCGTGCTCTCGGACAACGGCTTCCACTCCCGCGGCGAACACGGGATCCTCGACAAGGGCACGCCCTACGCTGAAAGCCTGCGCGTCTCCATGCGCGCCATGGGTCCGGGCATTCCCGCGGGCGGCGTCAGCGGCCGCCTCGTCTGCCCACAGGACATCCCGGTCACCATTGCCCGCCTCGCGGGCGCCCGGATCGCGGGCGCCGATGGCGACGACTTCCGGTCGTCCAGCAGGCAGTACCGGCTGATCGAGTTCTTCGCCGGCAGCCCGCTCGGGCCCTGGCGCGGGCTCGCCAGCCAGACCTGGACCTACGTCGAGTGGTCCGACGGCCGCCGCTCGTTCCTCGACCGCACCCGCGACCCGTCCGAAACCACCGACTTCTACCCCAGCCTCCCCCCGGAGCAACGCGCCCTCCTCGCGAGCTACCTCCAGGCCGAACTGGCCCGCTGACCGCCGGCCCATCGGCCCGGCAGGTCCCCGGCACGGCGGGCGTTCCCCTGCGGACCGCCCTCGCCCGCCTCGCCCGGAACCCCCGCATCCGGCCATGATCGCGACAAAAAGCCCCTCTCCCTCGCACAGGGAGAGGGGTTTGGGGTGAGGGCACGTGGCCGGACCAAAACGATCCCGGGAACCAGACCCGCCCCCGCTCCGGGGCGGCCTCACCCGATCCGCGCGACCACGTCCCCGATCTTCACCGCCGCGCCGATCTCAGCCAGCACCGCCTCCAGCGTCCCGTCCCGGTGCGCGGCGATCTCGTTTTCCATCTTCATCGCCTCGACCACCAGCAGCACGTCGCCACGCGCCACCGCCGCGCCGGCCTCGGCCACGATCCGCACCACCGTGCCCTGGATCGGGCTGGCGACCTCCGGGCCGTCGCTGGCGGGCATGCGGGATGCCCCGGCGCGGCGCGCCGCTCCTCCGGCGCGGGAGGCCCCGGTGTTTCCACCGCCGCCGCTCCGCGCGCCACTCCCGCCGAGCCCCGCACCGACCAGGCGCACCGCGAAGCGGCGGCCATTCACCTCGGCCACCAGGTCGCGCGTTTCCGGGGAGCGGTCCTCGCCGGCGCCGGCCGCCGCTCCCGCGAACGGCGGCGGGATCACCTCGGGATGCTCGGGGATGAACGCCGTGGACACGTCGCCCGCCCGGAATGCCGGGTGGGCCATCACGTTGCGGTGGAAGGGGATGGTGGTGGCCACTCCGGCCACCTCGTACTCGGCGAGCGCCCGGGCCATGCGGGCGATGGCCTCATCGCGGTCTCGCCCCCACACCGCCAGTTTGGCGATCATCGAGTCGTACTGCGGCAGGATCGCCGCCCCCGCCGCCATCGCCGTCTCGACCCGCACCCCGAACCCGCCCGGTTCCCGGCAGGCCGACAGCGTGCCCGGCGAGGGGGCGAACCCCCGCCCCGGGTCCTCGGCGTTGATCCGGCACTCGATCGCGTGCCCCCGCGGGCGCACGTCCTCCTGCGTGAACGAGAGCGGCAGCCCCGCCGCCACCCCGATCTGCTCCTTCACCAGGTCGATCCCGGTCACCAGTTCCGTCACCGGATGCTCCACCTGGATGCGGGTGTTCATCTCGAGAAAGTAGAACGCGCCATCCGCCGCCAGGATGAACTCCACCGTTCCCGCGTTGCGATCGCCCACGGCCCGGGCGAGCGCCGCGGCCGCCTCGGCCATGCGGGCCCGCGTTTCGGGCTGGAAATGCGGGGCGGGGGTTTCCTCCACCAGTTTCTGGTGCCGCCGCTGGATCGAGCAGTCCCGCTCGCCCGGCACCACGATCTGCCCATCCGGCCCGCCGATCACCTGCATCTCGACGTGGCGCGGCCGCTCGAGATAGCGCTCGAGGTAGACATCCGGATTGGCGAAGGACCGCGTCGCCTCCCCGCTTGCCCCGGCGAACGCCTCCGGCAGTTCCGCCGCCGACCGCGCCACCCGGAACCCGCGCCCGCCGCCGCCGCCGCTCGCCTTGATCGCGACCGGATACCCGATCCGCTCCGCGGCGGCGGCCGCTTCCTCCGGCGTCGCCACCGGCCCGTCGCTGCCCGGCACCACCGGCACGCCCGCGGCCGCGGCGATTTCCCGCGACGCGATCTTCTCCCCCATCGCCCGGATCGCGGCGGCGGGCGGCCCGACGAACACGAGGCCCGCCGCCGCGCACGCCTCGGCGAACCCCGCGTTTTCGGACAGGAAGCCATACCCGGGGTGCACCGCCTGCGCCCCCGCCTGCCGCGCCGCCGCGATCACCGCCTCGCCGTCGAGGTAGGGCAGTGGCGCATCGCTGGCCAGACGGTAGGCCTCGTCCGCGGCGCGGACATGGGCGGCGTCCTCCTCGCCCGCGCCATACACGGCCACCGCGAGGCAGCCCAGTTCCCGGCAGGCCCGCGCGATCCGCACCGCGATCTCGCCCCGGTTGGCGATCAGCACCCGCGCGAAGGGTGGCCGTGGCTGGTCGTTCATGCGAAGGGAGATCCTCCCGGGAACCCGGCTGCTGCGGCCTCCCGGCCGCCGGGAGCGTCGGCGCGCATCTTCGCACGCCTGCCCGCCGGCGCAATCTCCCGCGGTCTCGCGGCCCAGGTGCGATAGAATGGACATGCGGGGTGGTGTCGTCCCGGCAAACAGGGGGAGTCTGGCCGATGTGGAACGGCCGCAGCGTATCCGTCATCCTCATGACCTACCGCGAGCGGGACTCCATCCGCGGGGTCATCGACGGATTTTTCGCCACCGGCCTCGTCGATGAAGTGCTGGTGATCGACAACAACGCCCAGGACGGAACCGCCGACGAGGTCGCGAAAACCGCCGCGCGCCGCGTCGTGGAGACCCGGCAGGGCTATGGCTGGGCCTCCCGCCGGGGCCTCCAGGAGGCCACCGGCGACCTGCTGGTGCTGGCCGAACCCGACGGCACCTTCATGCCCTCCGACGTCGTCAAACTCCTCGCCTACTCGGACGACTGCGACGCCGTCCTCGGCTCCCGCACCACCCGCGAACTGATCTGGTCCGGCGCCAACATGGGCGCGTTCCTCAAGTGGGGCAACTGGGCCGTCGCCAAGATGACCGAGGTGCTCTTCAACACCAGCCACCTCTCCGACGTCGGCTGCACCTACCGCCTGCTCACCCGCGATCTCGCGCGGCGGCTTCAGCCCTCCTTCACCGTGGGCGGCAGCCACTTCGGCCCGGAGTTGATGCTGCTCGTCATCACCTCCGGCGCCCGCTTCGTCGAGGTTCCGGTCAACTACCTGCCGCGCATCGGCGTCTCCTCCGTCACCGGCGACCTCGGCAAGGCCGTCGTCCTCGGCCTGCAGATGATCGGCTTCATCCTCGCCTTCCGCGTCAAAACCCTCGGCCGGTCCCGGCGCAGCCCCCAGCCCAGTCTCTCCGACCTCCCGCACCCGGCCGCCGCCGCCGCCGCCGCCACCGCAGAAGGAAAACCCCAGTGACCGCCCCGATGCCCAAACTCGCCACCGACCAAACCGACTTCGACCGGGTCGCCCACGAGTACGACGAGAGCCTCCCCGCTCACGTGGTCGAGCACTACGTCGCCAAGCGCCTCGCCTACATCGGCCGCCACGCCGTGCCCGGCCCCGCCCTCGACCTCGGCTGCGGCACCGGCGTGTTCGCCGAGCGCCTGCGCGCCGACGGCCGGCACGTCGTCGCCACCGACCCTTTCCGCGGCATGCTCCTCCAGTTGCGTGCCCGGACGCCTCTCATTCCCACCGTCCAGTCCACCGGCGAGGCGCTCCCCTTCCCGGACGCCGCCTTTTCCCTCGTCTACTGCATCGCCGTCATGCACCACATCGCGGAACCGGCCGCCGTCCGGCGAACCCTCCTCGAGATGGCCCGCGTCACCAAGCCCGGCGGCCACGTCCTCGTCTGGGATCACAACCCCCGCAACCCCTACTGGCCCCTGCTGATGAAGCGCGTCCCGCAGGATACCGGCGCGGAGCGGCTCATCCCCGAGGACGAACTGCTCGACGGCCTGCGCGACGGCGGCATGACCCCGGTCCGCTCGGATCAACTCGGCCTCGTTCCCGATTTCGTGCCGCGGCCGCTCCTCCCCCTCGCCGCCAGCGCCGAGCGCCTGATCGAGCAGACTCCCGG
>JBJTKE010000492.1:0-2112 GCA_046096285.1 Chloroflexota bacterium | reverse complement strand
GCCCGGAGTGGCGGGCGCCCGGTCAGCAGGAGATGGTTCCGCCTGTGCAGTTGTCCGGGGTGTTGCCGGTGATGGAGCCTGAGACGGCGGTGAGGGTGTTGCCGGCATTGGAGGAGTAGACGCCGCCGCCGGATGCGGCGGTGTTGGCGGTGATGGACGCGGCGTCGGCGAGGGCGAGGGAGGCCGGGGATCCCAGGCGGTAGCTGAGCAGGAAGCCGCCGCCGTTGGTCTCGACGGAGTTGCCGCTGACGAGGGCGTTGCCAGCCATGCGGCAGGCGGTGCCGCTGAGTTCGCAGCCGCCGCCCTTCGGGCCGGTGTTGCCGGTGACGCGGACGTTGTCGCGGATGGTGAGGCCGATGACGCCAGCGGGCCAGGTGGTGCCGTTGGCCTTCGGGGCGATCCAGACGCCGCCGCCGCCGTTGTCGGTGCGGTTGCCGCTGATGACGACGGAGTCGGCGAGGGTGATGGCGGCCCAGCGGGAGGAGATGGCGCCGCCGTCGCCCTCGGCGGTGTTGTTGGTGATGGCGACGCGGCCGCGGATGAGGACGTCCATCGGGATGCGGGTGTCGGTTGCGCCGTGGTTGGCGAAGCGGGCGAAGCCGCCGTCTTTGCCGTTGATGGCGGCGTTGCCGGTGATGAGGACGTCGTCCTCGACGATGACGGAGATGGCGCGGGTGGCATCGCCGCGGCGGACGAAGAGGGCGGCGCCGCCGCCCGCGTTGGCGCGGAGGACGACGTTGCCGGAGATGGTGACGTTGGCGCCTTCGGTGGCGGCGAGACCGGCGCCGTAGCTGTCGGCCGCATTGCCCGTGATGACGGCGGCGCCGGAAACGACGAGCGCGGACAGGCCCTCGACGAGGACGCCGCCGCCGAAGTTGGCGGCGTGGTTGGACTCGATGATGACCTGATCGGTGATGGTCACGGTGCGGTTGTCGCCGGTGGCGTAGACGCCGCCGCCATCCTCCCAGGAGGCGTTGCGGACGACGGCGTTGCCGACCAACTGGAGAGCGCCGTCGGTGAGGATGCCGCCGCCCGGGTTGGACCCGGGGTCGGAGAGGCCGTCGATGACGATGCCGATGATGGTGAGGGATGCGCCGCCGGTCACGGTGACCGTGCGGTTGCCGTAGGCAGTGTTGCGGATGGTCACGGGGCTGCCCGGGCAGGCGCGCAGGGTGAGGTCCCGGGAGACGGTGAGATTCTCGATGTAGAGGCCTGCGCCGATGGTGACGACCGCGCCGGGCGCGGCGGCGTTGATGGCCGCCTGGACGGTCTGGTGGGGACAGGTGAGGCAGACGACGGGGGTGCAGGCGGTGACGCACACGGGACTGGAGCAGAGGGCGCACACGCCGCCGTCGCAGTTGCGGGATTCGCACTCGTCGCTGGCGGCGCAGGCGGCTGCGCGGGGGAGGACGCAGAAGGGTCCGGAGTGGGAGGCGTCGGAGTAGGTGTAGGAGGTGCAGGAGGCGGCGGGGTCGGCGCAGGTGTCGCGGGCGGGGTTGCAGGGTTTGCCGGTGGCAACCGCGACCCTGCAGACGCCGTCGACGCACGCGGCGTTGTGGCAACAGGTCTGGTCTTGCTTGCAGGCCATGTTCCTGCCGACGCAGCGGCAGCGGCCGTCGCCGTCGCGGTTCTTCAGATTTTTCTCGCAGTACCCGGTGCAGCACTGGGAGTTGCGGATGCAGCGGTTGTCCTTGCGGGAGCCGTCGCCGCAGGGGCCTTCAGGCCGGGGGGTTTTGCCCTTGTCCTTGGCCTTGTCCTTGCTGGCGCTGCTCCCCCTGTTCTTGCCGGTCGCCGCGGGCTGGTTGGCGGGGCCGTCGCTGGCGAGGGCGGGAGGGGCTGCGAGGCCAGCAAGCCCCGCGATGGTGGCGCGCAGGCTGGAGCGGCGGGAGGATTCTCCGCCGAGGATGCGGGCGATGCGGTCGAAGGCAGTCTGGTCCAAGGAACCCCTCCCCTTTCGATGCGCAACGGCCCGGCGAGCGCCAGGCTGGCGGCGGATTGGCCCGTCAGCGCAATGAAACGCGATGCCATCATACAGGTCATAGGAGTGAGGAACCACCTGCTGCTAGCCGAAACCCTGTCCGGCTAGCAGCAGGTGGTTCCTCACTCCTATGA
>JBJTKE010000491.1:0-1584 GCA_046096285.1 Chloroflexota bacterium | reverse complement strand
CTCCCGTCGGCCCCGTCCCGCCCTCGAGGCCGTCCACACCGCGCGCACCCGTCGGCCCTGTCCCACCGTCAGCCCCATCAAAGCCGGGCGCGCCCGTCGGCCCGGTGCTTCCTTCCGCACCACCGGCGCCGGTTGGCCCCGGCCCGCCTTCGCGGCCATCGGCCCCAACTGCTCCTGTCGGACCCGTTGCGCCCGCGAGGCCATCAGCGCCACGCGACCCGGTCGGGCCGGGCGCACCATCGGATCCGGCCGCGCCTGGAGCGCCGGTTGGCCCGGTCGCGCCAGCCTCGCCTGCGGACCTGGAAGGGCCAGGTGTGCCGGGGGCGCCGGTTGGTCCGGGTCCGCCGGCAGGACCGGTCGGCCCGGCATCGCCGTCGCGACCGCTGGCGCCTGCCGGGCCCGGAGCGCCGGTCGGGCCGGTTCCGCCAGATGTCCCGGGGAACCCTTTTGGCCCCGGCTCGCCGGCCGGACCGGTCGGACCAGCCGCACCGGCGGACCCGGCCGCGCCCGGGGCTCCCGCCTCGCCCTGCGGCCCGGTCGGGCCACCGGCGGGGCCAGCAGGACCCACCGGTCCCGCGGGTCCAGCCGGGCCTTGCGAGCCGGGCGGTCCTGCCGGCCCGGTCGGGCCGCGCTTCTGCGACCCATCCGGACGGCACTTCCCGCACGAGCAGCGGCCGGACTCGCACTGGCGGCCGGTGGTGCACGGGCAATGCAGCGGCCGGTTGGTGGGAGTCCGGCAGAGTTTGTCCATTTCCGTTCCGGGGTGATCGCCGCCGCCACCGCCGCCGCGATCGCCTCCTCCGTGGTCCGGCTTCAGTGCGCTGGCAGGTTGCGGACCGGGAATCTCCGGATTTGGCCCGGATACGACGCCTGGCGTGTCCACCGGGAAGACCGCCGGCGTGCGGAGGCGCTTCGCCGGCAACGCCGCGGCTGCCGAGATGATCGCGCCGAAACCGGCCATCCGGCCGAGGACACCCCGCCTGCCGGCGAGTTTGCCGAGGGGCCGGCTCTCGGCGGTGTCATCCGGCGGGCGGCTTTCGGCGGCGCGCTCGCCTGTGCGATCACCCATGTTCCCCGCCTTTTGGCTCCTGTTGCGTGTCCCTTGCGCCGGCGCGGCTGCCGGGATGCCCGCCACGCGGCCGCTCCTGCTCCACGGATCGCGGGAAGCTCGCGGGGCGGGCGCCAGGTCCGTTGCCGCCCGGCGTCGTGGCGAACGCTCGCCCACCGGCGGCGGGGGGAGAGACCCTCTCGCCACCTCTCCCGGCGGCCGTCAGGTCAGGCCGGGAACGGCGGGACGGGCGGGGTCAGGGGACCGCAGCCGACGAAACCGCTGCCCTGAGCCCGCTGCCCTGGAGCGGCCATTCCACAAGCGAGCCTCCCGGCGGACCGCCGCCCGCGGTGGAACGCCACGGACCTGCCGCGACGGCGCGACGCCTTACCGCAGGACGGGTGCCAGCCCACACGCGCCCCGCCCCGGCTCGTGTCTTCCCTGCCATCAGGCGGGCGGCGGGCCGGCCACGAGCCGTCCCCCTGGCCGGGCGCGCCCGCCCCGGCGCGCCCCAACACGCAATCCCCCGCTCAACC
>JBJTKE010000490.1:0-8145 GCA_046096285.1 Chloroflexota bacterium | reverse complement strand
GCCGTCGATCTTCTGACCGCGGTCAACCGGGCCAGGGGATACGCGAAGGGCGCCGGCCACCTGGCCGGCGCCCTTTGGCATGACGGAAAACCGGCGACGGAATCAACCGCCGGCGGCCTGCCCGGCGCCCGTCCCGGCGATGGTCTGCTGGTGCGGGTGCAGCGCCTCGTCCACCTGCTCGCGGGTGAGCCCGCTCTCCTCGTAGGCGATCTCGCGGACAGTGCGGCCGGTGGCGTAGCTCTTCTTCGCGATCTTCGCCGCGTTCTCGTACCCGATATGCGGGTTGAGCGCGGTCGCCATGCTGATCGAGCGCTCGATGTAGCCGCCGGCCCGCTCGACGTTCGGCTCGATGCCCGCGAGGCAGCGGTCCACGAAGAGGCGGGAGACGTTGCCGAGCAGGCGGATGCTCTCGAGCAGGTTGCGGGCCATCATCGGCAGCATGACGTTGAGGTCCAACTGGCCCCACTGGCCGCCGATGGTGATGGCCGCGCTGTTGCCGGTCACCTGCGCGCCGGCCTGAATCACGGCCTCGCAGATCACCGGGTTGACCTTGCCGGGCATGATGCTGCTGCCGGGCTGGATGGCGGGCAGGATGATCTCGCCCAGCCCCGCCTGCGGCCCGGAGCCAAGCAGGCGGATGTCGTTCGCGATCTTCATCAGCGAGGCAGCGACGGAGGTCAGCGCGCCGGCGGTGAAAACGTAAGCGTCCTGGGCGGCCTGGGCCTCGAAGTGGTTCTCCGCCTCGCGGAACGCCGTACCGAGCAGGCCGCTCAACTCGGCCGAAACGCGCGCGCCGAACTCGGCGTGGGTGTTGAGCCCGGTGCCGACCGCGGTGCCGCCGATGGCGAGTTCGCGCAGGCCCGGCAGCGTGGCCTCCACCCGTCCGATCGCGAGTTCGACCTGCCGGGCGTACCCGGAGAACTCCTGGCCGAGGCGGATCGGCACGGCGTCCATCAGGTGCGTCCGGCCGATCTTGACGATGTGGTCGAACTCCCGCGCCTTGCCGTCGAGGCAGGCGTGGAGATGGCGCAGGGCCGGGATCAGCCCCTGCTCGATGGCGACCACCGCGGCGACGTGCAGCACGGTGGGAATCACGTCGTTGGAGGACTGCCCGAGGTTGACGTGGTCGTGCGGGTGCACCTTTGCGCCCAGGGCACGACTGGCGAGGGTGCCGATCACCTCGTTGGCGTTCATGTTGGTGGAGGTGCCGGAGCCGGTCTGGAAGACGTCGATCGGGAACTCCCGGTCATGCTCGCCGGCGGCGACGGCGCGGGCCGCGGGCTCGATGGCGGCGGCGATCTCCGGCGAGAGCAGGCCGAGGTCGCGGTTGACGCGGGCGGCGGCCAGTTTCACGAGTCCCAGTGCGTGGATGAACTCCGGCGGCAGGGGCTGGCCCGAAACCGGGAAGTTCTCGACGGCGCGCTGGGTCGTCGCGCCGTACAGGGCGTCGGCGGGGAGCGTCATTTCGCCCATCGTGTCGCGTTCGATGCGGGTTGCGGCCATCGCGTTCCCTCCTCGCGTGGGGTGGTCGTCTGCGCGGATGCGCGAATGCGCGGTCCGGTTGGAGCGTTTCGCGCCGGAGATCGGCGCGGCGGTCAGGCGGCGGGTTCGCCGTCGAGGGCGGCCATCGCCTCCGCAATCATGCGCTGCACGGTGGAAACGGCGTCGTCGAGCGGCACGAAGACGGCCTCGGAGGCAGCGCGGGCCTTGATCTCGGCCTGGCCGTTGGCAAGGGTCCGCGCGCTCACCGAAACGCGCACCGGGCAGCCGATGAGGTCGGCATCGTTGAACTTCACGCCCGCGCGCTCGGCCCGGTCGTCGTAGAGGACCTCGACGCCCGCGGCGAGCATCTCGTCGTACAACCGGTCGCAGGCTTCGGCGGGCGCGGGGTCGCTCTCGGTGAAGATGGAGACGAGCGAGACATGGTACGGCGCGACCGAGGCGGGCCAGATGATGCCCTTGTCGTCGTGGTGCTGCTCGGCGATGGTGGCGGTGACGCGGCCGGACCCGATGCCGTAGGAACCCATGAGGATCGGCTTGCTCTGGCCGTCGGCGTCGAGGTAGGTCGCGCCGAAGGTGGCGCTGTAGCGGGACCCGAGCTTGAAGATGTTGCCCACCTCGATGGCGCGCTCGGCGGTCAGTTCCGCGCCGCAATGCGGGCAGGGCATCCCGGCGACGGCCGAGGCGATGTCGGCCACGATGTCGGCCTTCCAGTCCCGGCCGAGGTTGGTGTCGACGTAGTGATAGCCCGGGCGGTTCGCGCCAGCGACGAGGTTCGGGGTGTCGCGGACCGACTCGTCGGCGACGACGACGCAGTCATGCACGCCCACCGGGGAGCCGTACCCGGGCTCGGCGCCGATGGCCTTGATCTGCTCCGCGGTGGCCGGGGTGAGGGTACGCTCGCCGGTGGCCTTGCGAAGCTTGGTCTCGTTGACGTCCAGGTCGCCGCGGATGACGGCAAAGACGAACCGGCCGGACTCGCCCACGAAGAAGACGGCCTTGGCGGTCTGCGCCACCGGCACCTTCAGGTAGTCGGCAAGCGCCTGGATGGTGGGGAGTGTTCGGGGTCTCGACGGCCTCCATCGGGCGGGGAGCGTCGGTGCCCGCGGCCTCCCGGCGGAACAGGGCCACCTCCTGGTTGGCCGCGTAGTCGCCGTTGGGGCAGATCAGGACGATGTCCTCGCCGTAATCCGAGAGGGCCATGAACTCGTGGGACGCGGAGCCGCCCATCATGCCGGTGTCCGCGCCGACGACGACGAACGCCAGGCCGCAGCGGCGGAAGATGCGCTCGTAGGCCCGCCAGTGATTGCGGTACTGGACGTCGAGCCCGGCCTCGTCGAGGTCGAGGCTGTAGCTGTCCTTCATGGTGAACTCGCGGACCCGGATGAGGCCGCCGCGGGCGCGGGGCTCGTCCCGCCACTTGGTCTGGATGTGGTAGACGAGCTGGGGGAGCTGGCGGTAGGAGTTGATCTCCTGGCGGGCGAGATCGGCGACGACTTCCTCGTGGGTCATGGCGAGGACCATGTCGCGGTCGCCGCGGTCCCTGAACCGGGTCATCTCCGGGCCGACGGCGTCGTAGCGGCCTGATTCGCGCCAGACGTCGGCGGGGTGCACGACGGGCATCATCATCTCCTGCCCGCCGATGGCGTTGATCTCCTCGCGGATGATCTGCTCGACCTTCTTGACGGTGCGGAAACCGAGGGGGAGCAGGCTGTAGATGCCCGCGCCCAGCGGCCGCACCAGCCCGGCCCGCAGCATGAGGCGGTGGCTCGGCAACTCGACATCGCCCGGCGCCTCGCGCAGCGTCCGGCCGAACAGGTGTGCCATGCGCATGATCGGATCTGCCCTCTCCCAACGTTCCCGGCGGATACAGGGGCAGGATACCCCAGAGTTCCGGCGGGCACGGGCCGGAAACGGCTAGGGCTGCTTGGCGATGACCGGGCCAACGCCCGCCTCGTGGTCCTCCCAGCGGGCGAGCGCGAACAGCAGCGAGGAGAGCCGGTTGAGGTAGCGCAGAGCCTCCGGGTTGCGGACGTGCCCGGCCTCGGCGCAGGTGACGAGGCGGCGCTCGGCGCGGCGGCTCATCACCCGGGCCCAGTCGAGGGCCGCGCCCGCGGCGGTTTCTCCGGGCAGGATGAACTCGCGCGGCAGGGGCACGGCGGCGGTGATGGAGTCGGTCTCGGCCTCGAGCCACTCGACCCGATCCGCGCCGATCTCGACCCGCTGCGGGTACTGCTCGGTCGTGAAGGCGAGTTCGGCCATGAGTTTGTACAGGTCGCGCTGGACGGCGATCAGGTCCGTTTCGCTGCGGGCGGTGGCGGCCGCGGCGCGGGCCAGGCCGATGGCGGAGGAGGTCTCGTCGAGGACGCCAAGCGCTTCGACCCGGGACTCGGTCTTGCTGACCCTGGCGCCCAGCAGATCGGTGGACCCCGCGTCGCCGCGCCCGGTGTAGAGCTTCATCGTCGCCGCCTCCATCCACGTCATTTCGCGGGGGATGGTACTCGCGGGGGGCCGGGGGGCGGCGGCCCTGTGCTACGATCACGGTCCCGGCGCGGCACACCAGGACATCCCGGCAGCGAGGCGGTCATGAGCGATCCGGGGAGCGGGCAGGAACCGGCGGCTCCAATCAGGGTGGGGATCATCGGCGCGGGCCTGAGCGGCGCGATCCACCTTGCCGCGTTGCGGGCTGCGCCGGGGTTCGAGGCCGTCTCCATCTGCGCGCGGCGGCCGGAGCGGGCGGCGGCGGTGGCGCTCGAGACGCGGATTCCGGCGCATACCGGCGATTTCCGGGCGCTGTGCCGCGATCCCGGGGTGGACGCGGTGATCGTGGCCGCCCCTCCTCACCTGCACCACCAGATGGCCATCGCGGCGCTCGAGGAAGGCAAGCATGTCCTCTGCGAGAAGCCGATGGCCCGCAACGTGGCCGAGGCCCGGGACATGCTGCGGATTTCCGAACGGGCGGGCACGGCCGCGATGATCAACTTCCAGCAGCGCTTCCTGCCGATCCGGCAGCGGATCAAGGCCCTGCTGGAGGAGCGGTACCTCGGTGAGGTGCACGCCGTGACGATGACGATTCACCGCTCGAGCCTCAACGACCCGATGGACCGCCCGTGGGGCTGGCTGTCCGAGGCCGACAAGGCCGGGGGCATGCTGGGCGCGAGCGGGGCCCACTACCTCGACGCGTTGCGCTGGTGGATCGGGGACATCCGCTCCGTCGCCGGAGCGTTGGCGACGCGCGTGCCGCAGCGCCGGTTGCCGGACGGTTCCGGCATGGGCAAGGTGGACGCAGACGACAACTTCGCGGTGATCCTGCGGTTCGCCAGCGGCGCACTCGGCACGATCCACCTCACCGCCACGGCGGGCTTCGAAGGGGACGAGGAGATCACGATTTCGGGCGAGCGCGGGTTGCTGATGGCGCGGGGAGGCGCGCTGTTCGGCGCGCGCGCGGGGGACCCCGACCTGCACGAGTTCGCGCTGCCCAGCGAGCGCGATCCGGGGCAGGCCTACAGCCACTACCTGGTCGGACCGACCGCTCGGCTGCACCAGGCGTGGGAGCGCGCGATCAGGACCGGGGAACCGGGGGAGCCGTCGTTCGCGGATGGGGTGAAAATACAGGAGGTCATGGACGCGGTGGCGCGCTCGGGCCAGCAGGGCCGCTGGAGCGACACCAGCGGCCAGCGCTGGCAACTGGGCGCCCACGCCGTCTGACCGGGCGGCCGCGGGGCCGTCCGGACTCGTCGACCAGAAGGCCGAAACCGGCCGCAAGCACCGTGCAAGGGGAGCCGCCATGTCCGCCACGTTCACCGTCGACCAGGTCATTCTCGATCCAGGGCAGGTGCTCGACACCCCGGTGATGGTGGTGGACGAGGGCATCCTCCACCGCAACATCGCCGAGATGCAGGCATTCGCGGCGAGCGTCGGGGTGAACCTGCGGCCGCACATCAAGACCCACAAGACGCCGCAGATCGCGCGGTTGCAGATCCAGGCCGGGGCGGTGGGCGTAACCTGCGCCAAACTCGGCGAGGCGGAGGTGATGGCCCACGAGGCCGGCGTGCAGGACATCCTGATCGCCTACCCCATCGTCGGGGAACCGAAGATCGCGCGGCTGCTGGCGCTGATGAACCATGCCCACATGACGGTGGCGGTGGACACCCTGGCGGCCGCGGCGGCGCTGTCGGCGGCGGTGGCCGGGGCCGGGCGGTCGCTCGATCTCTACCTCGAGGTGAACACGGGGCAGGACCGGGCGGGCGCCCGCGCCGGCGAGGAAGCACTGGAACTCGGCCGCCGGATCGGGGCGTTGCCCGGGGTGCGGATCGTCGGCGTGATGACGCACGAGGGGCATGCGGGCGCCTCCGCGCCGGAGATCATCGCGGACAAGGCGATGGCGGCCGGGCGGGCACTCGTGGAGACGGCCGAGTTGCTGCGGACGGCGGGGGTGCCGGTGACGACGGTCAGCGTCGGATCGACCCCGTCGAGCCCGTACACGCCAACGATTCCGGGCGTCACCGAGATGCGGCCAGGGACGTACGTGTTCAACGACAACACCGGCTTCCGCCACGGGCGGATGGGACCCGAGCGCTGCGCCGCGCGGATCGCGGCGACGGTGGTCTCGCGGCCGTCTCCGGACCGGGCGATCATCGACGCCGGGTCCAAGGCGCTCGCGATGGACCCGAGCCCGAGCCACCCGGGGCATGGCTACATCGTGGGCCACCCGGACGCGACGATCGCGCGGATCAGCGAGGAGCACGGGGTCGTGCTGCTGCCGGGGGAAAACGAGGCGGGGTTCGATGTGGGCGACCGGGTCGAGGTGATCCCGAACCATATCTGCCCGACCATCAACCTGACCGACGAGTTGTTCATCGTGCGGGACGGGAAGGTCATCGACGCCTGGAAGGTCGCCGCCCGCGGGAAGGTTCGCTAGGGCCAGCAGCGGAGGGGTCCGGCCCGATCCGCGGCGGGTTCCCGCCCTTC
This sequence comes from Chloroflexota bacterium, assembly GCA_046096285.1. Taxonomy (GTDB): domain Bacteria; phylum Chloroflexota; class Chloroflexia; order Thermomicrobiales; family UBA6265; genus CADCWF01. Next base: position 1,674 of record JBJTKE010000490.1, on the reverse strand, counting down.
AGGCCCGAAACGACCCGGCGCACCCGTTCGGCGCGCACCGACTGGCGGGGCGCGTCCTGAACCCAGTGCAGGAGCGAGTCGCGGGCGGCGACGGGCAGCGCGGCCCACGCGGCGGCGGCGGCGGGATCGGCCGCGAGCGGCCGCAAGAGATCAACCGGCAGCCGCAGGGCCTCGACGGCGGCAAGCCCGGTCCACGCGCCGTCGCGCCGGGCGGCCTCGATCGTGGCCAGGCCCGCGGCGCTCATCCTGCCCGCCGCGGCAAGCGCCTCGGCGCGGTTGCGGGCGGCCTCGGACCACGGCTGGCGGACCGGCCGGGGGGTCATGGTGAGCGCCCACCGGAGGGAATCGAGCGCGGCGGGGCGGCCGTCGGTCCAACCCCAGCAGAGCGCCTCGTCGGCGGCCTCGGCGATGGTGAGGCCCGGCAGGCCGCTGCCTGGCCGCGGGAGAACGAGCAGCAGGCGCGTCCGGGCGGCGTGGTGCAGTTCCAGCCAGGCGCGCCAGTCGGGCAGCGCGGCCGGAAACAGGAACGGCCCGTGGGCGGGATGCTCGCCCGACAGGCCGGGATCGGGAGGCCAGTCCGCCATCGGTTTGGCTCCATGCGGGCGGCCCGCCCCGCGACCGGAGCAGGCCGGGCGTTGACCGCGCCGGGTCAGGCGCCGAACGTGCGGGCGCCGAGCGGGGCGGAGGCGATGGGCTGATCGTCGGCCTCGTCGAACTCGCCCTCGTCGTACTGGTCCTCGAACTCGAACTCCTCGTCATCCGGGAGTCCCTCGAATCCCCCGGGCGCCCGGTCGGGCAATGCCTCGCGGACGAGGGCGTTGCCGAAGTTGAGTTCGGTGGTGACGAGTTCCTGGCCCTGTCCATTGACGGTCTGGCGCTTGGTGAGGATGCCCTTCCGCAGGAACTCCATGACCTTGGCCTCGATGTGCTCGGAGGGAAGCACCGAACGGTCAAGGAAGCGCCAGAGCGTGCGGCTCATGTGGGATTGGGTGGGAACGAAGCCGTCGTGCAATTGCTGGACGTAGGCGTCGATGGCCTTGATGACCTGCTTGTCGATGTCGGCCGACTGGGACACCGCGAGCGGGTCCTGCTCGCCGGCGGCGATGACCAGGTCGGGGCTGACGGAGCCAGGAACGCCGCAGATGACGACCCGCTTGCCGAGGCGATTGCGCAGGGTGGTGACGAGGCGGATGAAATCCTTGTCGCCGGTGAAGAGCAGGAACGTCTCGATGTCGGGCCGGGCGAGGGCGGTGTTGATGACGTCGATGACGAAATTGAGGTCGGCGCGGGACTGGATCTTCTCGCGGCCCTGCCCGTCAGCGGAGCGCTTGGCCGGGTAATGCTGGGCCTCGAACCCGGCGACATCGAGCCGGGTCCGGACCCCGGGCGGGTGCTGGTCGAAGTCGGCGTAGGCCCGGGCCACCGCCATGAGTCCGTAGTTGAGCGCCTTGTCGCGCCACGAAAGCGGGTCGGGCTCACGCCCGAAGGAGTTGATGGTGGAGTAACGGATGTTCTCGAAATCGACGAACGCCGCTACCTCTCCGCGGGCCGGCGCAGCCGGCGCGGTGGGGGCGGCGGGGTCGGCGGCAGCCCGGTTGCCTTGATCCTCGTACACCACGTCCCTACCTCCGGCGGGCCGGACCCCTCCGCTGCTGGCCCTAGCGAACCTTCCCG
>JBJTKE010000489.1:0-4465 GCA_046096285.1 Chloroflexota bacterium | reverse complement strand
GGTTCGGACACGCTGAGCGCGCAGGGCGCGCGGGGCAGCGCCGCCGCGGCGGCGGTCAAGGTGAGGGGCACATCCGGGCGGCTCGCGGACCGCGCTACGGGCGCAGCAGGCAGCCTGTCCCGCGGCAGATCCTGAGCTGTCCGAGCCGGCCCGACAGCAGCATCGGCCCGGGCAGATCGCCGGGCCAGGGTTCGGCCGCATTCACCGGGGCCAGCAGGTTGCGCGTCTCCGCCGGGTCGGCGCGCAGGTCGTAGAACTCGCGCTCGCCGTTGTCGTGCTCGAAATACATCAACGCCTGCGAGCGCAGCCCCCAGCCCCTGGTGCGGTAGGCGGCGGAGGGCGGCTGCAGTTCGACCAGCGCAAAGTCGCGCACGCCGGGTTTCACCAGCGACATGCCGTCCGCCGTCCGCAGCGGCGTCCTGGCCAGCGCGGCGATGGTCGGCGCAAGGTCGCAGGTGGCCACCAGCCGGTTGTCCTCGCCGCCGGCGAACGGCTTGCCCCAGGCGAGCATCGGCACCAGCACTGACTCCCGGTACTGCATGGCTTTCTCGTTGGAGATGCGGTGCTGGCCAAGCTGGAACCCGTTGTCGCTGGTGATGAAAATGCAGGTGTTGTCGAGCCGCCCCGTCCGCCGCAGCGTCGAGATGATCTCCACGATGGCGTCATCCACGGCGAGCAGCGACCGCAGGCGGTCGCGCTCCAGCAGGTCGGCGGCGGCGACTCCCTCCGGCGTGAGCAGCGGCAGGGCCGCCACCGTGGCGGGCTTGTCATCGACGTTGGCCTCGTTGAACCCGGCGGTCCGTTCCACGACGGAGGTGGCGAAGCGCTTGCGATGGCGGCTCGCCGGGACCGGCCGCCCGGTCTCGGGGCCGTTGTGCGGGGCCGGCGCGCCGAAGAACAGGAACAGCGGTTGGCTCGCGGGGGTGGTCTCGATGAATTCGACGGCGAACCTCGCCAGCACGTCGGTCAGGTAGTCCGTGCGGCGAAAACTGGTCACCTCGCCGTCGATGTCGAGCGGGAACTCGCTGTAGCTGTGCTTGATGGTCGCCACCCAGCGATCCCAGCCCTTCGGGCGGTTGCGGATGGTGAGCTCGCCGGCGAAGAACTTGCCGATCAGCCCGGTCCGGTACCCCGCTCCCTGCAGCTCGACATTCACCGTCCGCCGGTCGAGCTTGTTGCGCCGCCAGGCGGCGTAGCCGCCGCTCTCCGGGTCGCCCTCGTTCTCGTTCCAGCGGACCCCGTGGTTGTGCGCGTATTGGCCGGTCAGGATCGTCGCCCGGGACGGGCCGCACAGCGGGCAGTCGATGACGTGGTTCGGATACATCCGCGCATCCGCCAGTTCCCGCTGCGTGCGCGGCAGGGCGCGCCAGTCCGTGGCCCGCATGTCGTCGGTGATGACGAGCACGATGTTGGGGCGGTTGTCGGCCGGCGGTTCGCGGCGCTTCCGCCCGCCCGCCATCGCGCCGGCGGACCGCGCCAGCAACGCGGCCGCCGCCGCGGCGAGCCCTCTGCGTCCGATTGGCCTACCGTGCATTCACTCCACCCAGGCGCCGGAACGCTGCCGGCAGGCGGGCGGCCGCCGCCGGTCTACCGGCAGCGGCTGCCCTTGCAGGTCCGCATGATCGCGAGGCGGGCGCTCAGGTCCGCCGGCAGGGGCAGGTCGCCCGCGGGATTCGGGGCGGGGCCGCTCGTGGGCAGCAGGTTGGCGGCCTCGGTCGGGTCCCAGCGGAGATCGTAGAGTTCCCGCTCGCCGCCGATCTGCTCGAAGTACATCAACTGGCTGGAGCGCAGGCCGAACCCGCCCCAGGTGAGGCTGTTGGTCGCGATCTGGAGCGGCACGTAGTCGCGCTGGACCTTCCCGAGCAGCGAGAACCCGTCCATCGCCTTGAGCTTGACGCCGGCAAGGTCGGCGATGGTCGGCACGATGTCGGCGTTGGAGACCAGCTTGGAATTCTCTTTTCCGCCGAATCCGGGACCGGACGCCAGCATGGGCACCCGGATGCACTGGTCGTACGGCACGCCCTTGGTGGCGAACACCCGGTGATGGCCGAGCAGCAACCCGTTGTCGCTGACCACCATGATGACCGTGTTGGCCAGCCTGCCGGTCGCGTCCAGCGTCTCCACGACCCGGACGATCGCCTCGTCGAGCGACGCCAGCGTCTGCCAGCGAAGCCGCTGGTAGCCGTCCAGCGTGACCACCTGCTCATCGGTCAGCAAGGGCTGGCGCGCCATCTTGAACGGCTTGTCGGTGATGTCCGCCTCGTTGAAGGTGGGATCGCGCTCCACCATCGCCGTGCCGTACAGCGTGCGGTGGCGGCGCGCCGGCTCGAACGGGGCATGCGGCGCCCCCATGCTCAGGTAGAGGTAGAGCGGCTGCTCGGCCGGAACCTCCCGGATGAAATCGCAGGCATAGTCGCGCAGGACATCGGTGAGGTAGTTCTTGCTGCCGCGGAACCGGTTGACGCTCCCGTCCACCTCCAGGTCGAAATCCGTGTAGGACGTCGAACTGCGGCCAACCCAGTGCGACCAGCCGCGGGGCTGCCGCGTGCCGAAGTTCCAGCCGTTCAGGAACTTGCCGATCATCGCCGTCCGGTAGCCGGAACTCTCGAGCGCGAGGGCAATGCTCTCGTTGTCCAGTCCGAGCGCCTGGTAGGCCTCGTACCCGGCGTTGTCCTCATCGCCGGCATTGCGGCCGACGCCGTGGTTGTGCGCGTACTGGCCCGTCATCATCGTCACCCGGGACGGCGAGCACACCGGGCAGTTGATGATGAAGTTCGGGTACCACGAACCATCCCGCAACAGGGACCGGGTCTGTTTCAGCGCGGGCCAGTCGCGGGAGCGCATGTCGTCCGCGATGATCAGCACGACGTTTGGCCGCCGGTCCGGCTTCAGGGCGGCGTCCGGCCGCTTGCGGCGCTTGCCACGAGCCTCCAGCGCAGGCGCGACGGCGAGGCCGCTCGCCACGGCCGCGGCTCCCGCCATCGCGGCGAGGGCCGAGCGCCTGCTGGCGTACCCGGTCAGGGCGGGGGTCTTTCGGTCATCGTTCATGGGCAACTGGCCCCCTTGCAGGTCTTCACCTGCGCGAGCCGGGCGCTGAGCGCCGCCGGTGTGGGCAAGTCGAGGGCGATCGGGGGCGGCGGCGGCCCGGCGGTCGCCAGGAGGTTGGTCAGCTCGAACGGGTCAGCGCGGTGGTCGTAGTACTCCCGCTCGCCGGAGGCATACTCGAAATACATCAGCGCCTGCGACCGCAACCCGTGGCCGCCCGCGGCGATCACCGTGGGGTTCACCTGCAACGGGATGAAATCCCGGCGGACCCGCTGCAACAGCGACCGCCCGTCGGCCGCCGGCATGACGGTGCCGGCAAGGTCGGCGATCGTCGGCGCAATGTCGGCGTGGCTGGTCAGCCGCTGCAGGGTCCTGGCCTTGAAGGACCGCCCCCAGGCCAGCATCGGCACGCGCACCGCCTGATCGTAGGGCAGCCCCTTGGAGGAGGGAAGCCGGTGCTGGCCCATGATCGCGCCGTTGTCGGACATGATGAAGATGCAGGTGTTGTCGAGCCGTCCGCTCTTCTGGAGGTCCTTGATCAGCGAGACGATGGCCTCATCGGTGGATGAGAGCATCTGCAGGCGGAGGCGTTCGTCGGCGTCGATCTGGGCGATCTGCTCGGGCGTCAGCGGCGGCTGCGACGCGATGTGCGCGGGTTTGTCCGAGACGTCCGCCTCGTTGAACGAGCCGTCCCGGCCCACCACGGCGTCCGGGTAGCGGTCCTTGTATCTCGGCGACGGCACGTAGGGCCCGTGCGGGGCCGTCGGGGCGAAAAGCAGGAAGAACGGCTGCTGCTCGGGAGCGGTGTCCAGGAAGTCGCGGGCGTATCCGGCCAGCACGTCGGTGACGTACTGGTGCCGGGCGAACCGGATGTTCTTCCCATCCACCACGAGATCGAACCCGACGTAGCCGCCGCTGGCCCGCGCGACCCAGCGGTCCCAGCCCTTCGGCTGCGGGGTGGTCATGTCGTAGCCGTGCATGAATTTGCCGACCAGTCCCGTGTAATAGCCCGCCTTCTGCAGCACTACCGGCAGGGAGCGCTCCTCCAGTCCGTTCCGGCGGAAGGCGGCGTACCCGGCGTTTGTTTCGCCCACGTTTTCGAGGACGGCGTGGTTGTGGGCGTACATGCCGGTCAGCATCGACACTCGCGACGGGGTGCAGACCGGCAGCGCGCTCATGAAGTGCGTGTACCAGGCATGATCCTTGAGTTCGCGCAGGGTCTTCGGCAGGGCGCGCCAGTCCGACGCCCGCATGTCATCGTTGATGATGACGATGACGTTGGGCCGGGCCCTCCGTTTGGGCTGGCGCGCCGCGCCGGAACGGGAACGAGGGACCGGGTGATCGACAGGCGGAAACTGCTGACCGGGGCCGTGGCCGGGGCGGGCGCGATGGCCGCCGGCACGGGCGCGGCGCGCCAGCC
>JBJTKE010000488.1:0-1406 GCA_046096285.1 Chloroflexota bacterium | reverse complement strand
CCGTTCATCACCAGCACCCTCCAGCAGGAGGCTTCGCGCAAGCTTGGCTTCGGGGTGCGCCGGACGATGCAGATCGCCCAGGAGCTGTACGAGGGCATCGACCTCGGAGCCCAGGGCACCCAGGGCCTGATCACCTACATGCGGACCGACTCCACCAACGTGGCGGCCTCGGCTCAGGAGGCGGCGCGCGCCGCCATTGCCGCCAAGTATGGCCCGCAGTACCTGCCTGAGCGGCCGCCGGTGTATGCCCGCAAGTCCAAGGGCGCCCAGGAGGCCCACGAGGCCATCCGGCCGACGTCGCCCTCGCTGGAGCCCGCGGCCGTCAAGGCGCACCTGTCGTCCTACCAGTTCCGCCTGTACAAGCTGATCTGGGAGCGCTTCATCGCCTCCCAGATGCGAAACGCCATTCTGGACCAGACCGGAGCCGACATCGCCGCCGGCAAGCCCGGCGAGTTGCGGGAGGGGGCCGTGCCGCCCTACACCTTCCGCGCCACCGGCATGGTCGTGAAGTTCAGGGGATTCATGGCGGTGTACCTGGAGGGGCGCGACGAAGGCGACGAGCAGGACGAGGCCGAGCGATCCCTGCCCCCCCTGACCGCCGGAGAGGAACTCGACCTGCAGCGGCTCATCCCGGAGCAGCACTTCACCCAGCCCCCGCCGCGGTTCTCCGAGGCTGCGCTGGTCAAGGCCCTCGAGGAGCAGGGGATCGGTCGTCCGAGCACCTACGCGCCCACTGTCGCCACCCTGCAGGCCCGCGGGTACGTGACGACCGAGGAGAAGAAACTTGTCCCGACCGAACTCGGCCTGATCGTGAGCGATCTGCTGGTCGAGCATTTCCCCGGCGTCCTCGACATCGGCTTCACCTCCCAGCTGGAAGAGGAACTCGACGAGATCGCCGCCGGCGATCGCGCCTGGGTTCCCACGATGCGCGAGTTCTACGGCCCGTTCACCGAGACGCTATCCCAGGCCGAGCGCACAATGGAGCGGGTTCGCTTGCGCGACGAGCCGTCGGACGAGGTCTGCGAGAAGTGCGGCAGGCAGATGGTCATCAAGTTGGGCAAGTACGGGAAGTTTCTCGCCTGCAGCGGATTCCCGGAGTGCCGCAACGCCAAACCGTTGCTGGTGCGCACGGGGGTCCCATGCCCATCCTGCCACCAAGGTGAACTGGTCGAACGCCGCTCCAAGAAGGGCCGCACCTTCTACGGCTGCGAGCGCTACCCGGCCTGCGAGTTCGTGGCATGGAACAAGCCGGTTGACACCCCGTGCCCTACCTGCGGCTCGCCATACATGGTCGAATCCGGGCGGAAGGGGCAGCTGCGTTGCCCGGTCTGCCAGCCGGACCGCCCGCGCACGCCCAAGGCGGCCTGACCCGGAACGCCCCCGGCGCCCAGGGTGCGCCGGGGGCA
>JBJTKE010000487.1:0-6809 GCA_046096285.1 Chloroflexota bacterium | reverse complement strand
CTGGCGCAGGCAGCGTCTTCTCGAGCACGTCGGCCGGCGGTCTGCACTTCGGGACAAGCCCGTTCACGGCGGCGAGCAGCAGCACCTGGGCTGGCGGCGACCTGGTCTACATCCCGGCGGGTGGCCCGGTCGGCGTCGGCGGCGTCAGGGTCTCCATGACCACCGACAGCCTGAACCACAGGCTCGAAAAGCGCTGCGTCCAATCCCTGGCCAACAAGATCCGCGCAGCGACCGTCAGGATCAGCGGACCGAACGGGTTCGCGAAGAGCCAGCGGTTCGCCGTCTGCACCCTCGCCAACGCCGCCGCCGTCGTGCGGACGTTCGACCTGCTCGATCCCGGCGACTACACGGCGACCGTCCAAATCGGAAAGCGCTCCGAGCAGGAAACCTTCACCGTCAAACCAAACCGGACGACGAAGGCGAACCTGAAGCTCACCCCCAGCTTCTGGAGCAAGCCGTGATCACCCGATCGTGACGGGGCCGCCGGACGCCGATCGCCGGGGGTGGGCCGCCGCTGGCGGCAACGCAGCAAGTTCCGGGGGGAGAACCCGGCGCACGGTTCGGGATGATGGGGCGGCCTTCAGCGAGACCAGCCGCGCCAGCATCGGCTTCGGGGTTGCCGGGGGCTGGGCTGACCGGCGGGTTTACGTCTGGCGTGAACAAAACACCCCCGGGAAATCCGGGGGTGCACGCGGAACAATCTGGCGGAAGCGACGGGATTCGAACCCGCGATCTCAGCCTTGACAGGGCTGCATGTTAGGCCGCTACACCACGCCTCCAGCGGTCGGGACTATAGCGAACGTCCGCGCGGGGTGTCAAGCCGGGTCACAGGCGAACCTCGCGCCAGGCGCCGCGGCACGGGTTGCCGGCGCAAGCCAGCAGGCGGCGGTCGCTGACGTCGATCAGCACGCTCCCGATGGTCCCGTACTCGAGGTCGCTCTCCGGCGCGTGGTGCTTGCAGACCGCCCCGGGCCACCCGGCGTGGTCGCTCATGGCGGCCCGCAGGGCATCCAGCGTGAGCCCGCCGAAGCCCCGTTCCAGCAGCGACTCCACCCGCAGCTTGCGGAGCCGGGAGTTCAGCAGATCGTCGCCGTCGTCCATCCCTGCGAGCGCCGGGTGCTCGAGATGGTTGGCGTGGACGAGCAGGCGGTTGTTGCCCGGGATCATCGCCCAGGCGGTCCCGGTCACCTCGATGTCGGCCAGTTCGTCGTGGGCGGTCGCCAGCAAGTGGTTGTTGCCGAAGGCGCGTTCGGCGCCCGTTGCGGCCCGGATGGCCCCCTCCAGCGTGGTCTCCCGCAGGATGCGGCGGTAGGCGAACAGCTTCGGCACGCCGGGCCGCGCGTCGCGGGCGTACAGCGCGTTGCCGACCGAGCCCAGCCCGGCGGCGTTGACCCCCTGGTGCAGCATCAGGCCGCCATAGGCGAAGGCGGCATAGGCCGGGGCGCCGTCCGGTTCGGCGTGAATGACGTAGGTGAAGTCGGCCCAGCCGGCGGTGTTGTCCTCGTTGTGCGCCAGCAGCACGTGGCCGTCGGCCGTTCCCGCGCCCGACACGCCAGCCACGGTGCATCCGTGGCGGCCTGCCGCCTGCATCAGTTCCTCGCCGGCGTTCAGCAGGAACAGCGTCTCGAAGGCGACGCCGCTGCCCTCGGCCATGCCCCGGAGTTCGGCGATGAGCCACGGGGCCGCCGCCTCGGTCGCCGCGAGGAACGGGCCGGCGTGGTCCAGCATGGCCGCCGGGTCCGCGCCGCCGAGTTCGTCCTTCGCGAGCGCGGCGGCGGCGCGGATCTGGTCGCGCGCGCCGCGGCCGATGTCGACGCCCATCTCCCGTGGCGGGCCGCCGGTGCGGATCAGCGGGATGAGCGGCGCGTGAGCGGGAGCGGGAGATGGGGGCGAAGCCATGGTCTCGGGGGTCTCCTGACGGGGGGCGTCAGCGGCGGGGGTCGAGGGCGTCGCGGAGCCCGTCGCCCACCCAGTTGATGGCCAGCACCGCGAGGGTGAGCGCCAGTCCGGGGGCGATGGCCAGCAGCGGGTAGGTGGTGTAGTAGGGGCGGGCCCCGTTCAGCATGTTGCCCCAGGTCGGCGTGCCGGGCGGGACCCCGAAGCCGAGAAAGGACAGCGACGCCTCGGAGAGCATCGCATAGGCCACGTTCAGCGTGGCCGAGACCACGATGGCCGCCACCACGTTGGGCAGCAGGTGGCGCAGGATGATCCGGGCGTCGGGCGCCCCGATGGCGTGGGCGGCGTCGATGAAGTCCCGCTGCCGCAGCGAGAGAAATTCGCCGCGGACGATGCGGGCCAGCCACATCCACGAGAAGAGCGCCAGGAACAGGATCACCCCCGCCACCGAGGTGCCGATCATGGAAAACAGGATGAGCAGCAGGAAGATCGCCGGGAAGGCCAGCATCACGTCGATGAAGCGCATCAACACGGCGTCAACCCAGCCGCCGTAGTACCCGCTGACCGCTCCGACGAGGATGCCGATGGCGGTCGCGATCAGCGCCGACAGCACCCCGACCAGCAGGGAGATGCGGCCGCCGAACAGCAGGCGGCTCCATTCGTCGCGGCCGAGGTCGTCGGTGCCCAGCCAGTGGCCGGCGGAGGGCGGGGCGGTGATGGTGAACAGGTCCTGGGCGTGGGCGTCGTAGGGCGCGATCGCCGGCGCGAAGATCGCCGAGAGGGTCATCACCAGCAGGATGGCCGCGCCCAACAGGGCCAGCCGCGCCTTCGCCAACCGGGCGAGCGCCAGTTGCCCGGGGCTGCGCGGCGGCCGGGCCGCCGGATCGGGCAGCGCCGCCGCCAGCGCCGAAGGCTCGCGCGCCGCCATCAGAGGGAGATCCTCGGGTCGATCAGCCCGTAGATCACGTCGGCAATCAGGTTCCCGGCGACGATCAGCACCGCCCCCAGCATCAGGCAGCCCATCAGCACCGGGTAGTCGCGGGCGGTGAGGGAATCGAAGAACAGGCGGCCCATGCCCGGCCAACTGAAGACGGTCTCGGTCAGCACCGCGCCAGTGAGGTAGAGCGGGGCGTCGATGGCGACCACGGTGACGAACGGGATCAGGGCGTTGCGCAGCACGTGACCCCGCACCACCGCCGGGTTGGCGAGGCCCTTGGCGCGGGCGGTCCGCACGTAGTCCTGCCCGAACTGGTCGAGGGTGGAGGAGCGCACGTACCGGCTCCACCCGGCGATGCTGCCGATGGCGATGGTGAAGGCGGGCAGCGCGAGGTGTGCGAGCAGGTCGGGCAGGCTGGAGCCGTTGGGGTCGCGCATGCCCGCCGACGGCAGCCAGCCGAGGCGGACCGCGAACAGCAGTTGCAGCATCAGCCCGAACCAGAACACCGGCATGGCGAGGCCGAAGTAGCTGACGAACGAGGTCACGTTGTCGAACAGGCCGTAGGGCTTGCGGGCGGCGAGGATGCCGAAGAGCAGCGAGAGCGCCAGCGCCAGCGAAAGCCCGGCCGCCATCAGCAGCACGGTGTTGGGAAAGACGTCCCAGATTACCTGCGAGACCGGCCGGTACTGGCTGTAGGACATGCCGAGGTCGCCGCGCAGCAGGTTGCCGATCCAGCGCGCGAGCTGGACCGGCGCCGGCTGGTCGAGTCCCATGTTGTGGCGGATGGCGGCGAGTTGCTCCTCGGTCATGCGGGCGTTGCGCGCGAACAGGGCGTCCGGGCCGCCGGGCGCGAGCTGCATGAACGCGAACGACAGGACCGCCACCCCGAGCAGCAGCGGGATCGCTCCGAGCACCCTGCGAAGCACGTACTGGCCCATCAGCGCGCTCCGAAGCCATCCGGGGCTGGCGTGGCCCGCCCGCCAGCCGGCCGAGCGCCGGTTACCCGGCCCGGTACCACTGGTTCACGTTCCAGGTGAGGTAGGTGAAGGCGTTCGGCTGGTACCCGCCGATGATGTCGCGGGCGGCCGGGAAGGCGACCAGCCAGTACATGAAGATCACCGGGACCTCGGCGTGCAGCAGTTGCTGGATCTCGACGTAGATCGCCTTCCGCTTCTCCTGGTCGGGTTCGAGGTCGCCGGCGTCGGTGAGGCGGTCGATCTCCTCCTGGAAGTTGTAGGGGTGGAAGTAGGCCGGCAGGTTGCCGCCGGAGCCGGTCGGGCTGTCGGGGATCTGCGAGGAGTGCCAGTAGAACTTGTCCGACGGGTCGTTGCCGTTGAACCAGGCGTAGAAGCAGCCGGTCATCGCGTCGGTGAACTGGTAGCCTTCCGGCCCCCAGATCGTGGAGATGTCCTGGCTCTTGACCTCGGTCCTGACCCCGATCGCGTTCCAGCTCTGGGCCACCACCTGGCAGACCCGCTCGCTCTCGGTCTCGCCGGCCACGAACCAGAGTTCGACGACGAAGGGCTTGATCTCCCCGTCGCCCACCTGCGGGTCTGTGGTCGGGACCTTGCCCTCCAGCACCCCGTCCGCGCCCGGCGCCAGCCCGGCCTCCGCAAGCAGGGCCTTCGCCTGGTCGGGATCGTAGGGCCGCGGCTCGATGCTGCCGTCCCACGCCCAGCTGCCGGGAGCCTGGTCGGCCACGCTCGGGACCGCCCGGCCCTTCAGCAACTTCTCGATGATGTCCTTGCTCGGGGTCGCGAAGTCGAGCGCCTGCCGCACCTTCGTCATCCGCAGGAAATCGACATGCTTCAGGTCGATGTGCTGCCAGCCCAGCGTGGCGTGCCTGAAGACGGTGACGCCCTGGAACCCGAGCGCCTCGTCCAGCCGGGAGGCGGAGACGGTGCTTGCGCTGCCGATGAGGTCGATTTCCCCGGTTTGCAACTGGACGAGCATCGTGTTGTCGTCGGGCACGATCCGGTAGATGAACCGGTCGATCTTCGTCGGGTCGCCCCAGTACCCGTCGTACCGTTCGAGCGTGACCTGCTCCTTGGCCTTCCACTCCACGAACTTCATCGGCCCGGTGCCGATGGGGCTGCGGCCGTAGGTCTGCTTGAACTCGTCGAGTCCGGCGGCGATGGCCGACGACGGGCACAGGCGGGTCACGCCGACGTAGGAGAGGAAGGGCGCGAAGACCTCCTTCAGGGTCATGGTCACGGTGGCGCCGTCGACCGCGATGTCCTCGATCTTGTCCCAGCCGTTCTGGTTGAACGCCCCGAAGTCGGGGTTCATGATGGTCTTCCAGGCGTTGACCACGTCGTCGGCGGTGAACGGATCGCCGTTGTGGAAGGTGACGCCCTCGCGCAGCGTGAAGGTGAACGACTTGCCGTCCTCGCCGATGGAGTAGGCGGTGGCCAGCGCCGGTTGCAGTTGCTGCGCGGCGTCGTAGGCCAGCAGGCCCTCGATCACCGCGGTGTAGACATCCGCGCCGGTGACGGTCTGGCTGATCCACGGGTGCAGCGTGTCCGGTTCCTGGTTGGTGCCGGCGATGATCGCCCCGCCCTGCTGCGGCGCGCCGCCGGGCGCGGTGGGCGCGGTCAGTTCGACCGGGCCGCCCTCGGCCCGCGCGGCTGGCGCGCCGTAGGCCAGGTCCGAGGTGGCGTGCAGCAGCGTGGCGATGACCGGCGCGGCGAAGCCGAGGGCGGCCGCCCGCCGGACCAGTTGCCTGCGGGTGAGGCGCCCGTCGATGCGGGCCTGGGCGAGGGCGTCAAGGGTTTCGGGGCGGGCGGCTGCCGGCCGCTCGTGATTCGGAACCGGGTCGATCATGGTCGGACTCCTCCAGGCGTCGGCGCGCGGCGGGTTCGGTTGGCCGGTTGTCCCGCCGGTATGTTCCCACAAGGGGCAGCGGGGCGGGTGGGGCGCCCGTGAAGCGGCGCGTCCGGGAGGGCCAGAGGTTGGATGTGCGGGTTGCGGCCCGCCGGCTGGCGGGGCTACCCGCGGGGATCGAGGGCCTCGCGCAGGCCGTCGCCGACCCAGGTGATCGCCACCACGGCGAGGGTCAGCGCCGCGCCCGGGGCGATCGCCATCAGCGGATCGAACCGGATGGAGTTCCTTGCCTCCTGCAGCAAGCCGCCCCAGGAGGGGGTGTCGCCCGGCACGCCGAGGCCGGGAAAGGAGAGCGAGGCTTCGGACATCCTCGCGTAGGCCATGTTCAGCGTCGCCGACACGATTATCACCGTCGCCACATTCGGCAGCATGTGCCGGAGGATGATGCGCGCGTCCGATGCGCCGATGGCGCGGGCCGCAAGGATGAACTCGCGCGTCTTCATCGAGAGAAACTCGCCGCGGACGGTGCGGACCAGCCACATCCAGGAGAGCAGCGCGAGCGAGAGGATCACGCCGGCCATCGAGGGGCTGGTCAGTTCGGCCACGATCAGCAGCAGGAAGATGGCGGGAAACGCGAGCATGAGGTCGACGAACCGCATCACCAGCGCATCCACCCGCCCGCCGAAGTAGCCGCTGGCCGCGCCCGCCGCGATGCCGATGGCGGTGGCGGCCAGCGACGTGAGCGCGCCGACCGCCAGCGAGATGCGCCCCCCGAAGAGCAGGCGGCTCCACCGGTCCTGGCCGAGATCGTCGGTGCCAAGCCAGTGCTCCGCGGAGGGCGGGGCGTTCAGCATGTCCAGCCTGTTCACGGCCTCCCCGACGGTCGCGGGCGGGGCGATGACGGGCGCGAATGCGGCCAGCAGCGCGAGCGCCAGCACCATTGCCGCGCCGAGGACGGCCGGGAGAACCGGCGGCATCCCGCGGCCGGCATCGCTGCCGACTGCTGGCGGACGGCCGCCGCGCGGGCCGTGGCTGGGGGCGCTCGCCCGGTGCGGCGGATCGCAACCGGCCGTCCTCGGCGCGGCAAGGGTGCTGGCGCTCGCGCTGCTGGCCGCATTCGCGCCCGTCATCGCCCCGCCCGCGACCGTCGGGG
>JBJTKE010000486.1:0-2302 GCA_046096285.1 Chloroflexota bacterium | reverse complement strand
GACTGCGGCTCCACGCCGGCCACCGCATCGAACACCACCACGCCGCCGTCGAGCACGCGCAGCGAGCGCATCCTCTATTACACCGGCCTCATCCACAAGGTCGGCGAGGTTCATGAGGGCGCGGCCACCATGGACTGGATGGAGCAGGAGCGGGAGCGCGGCATCACCATCACCGCGGCCGCCACGTCCTGCTCCTGGAACGACCACCGGATCAATATCATCGACACCCCGGGCCACGTCGACTTCACCGTCGAAGTGGAGCGCTCGCTGCGCGTGCTCGACGGCGGCGTGGTGGTGTTCGATGCGGTGGCCGGCGTGGAGCCGCAGTCGGAGACCGTCTGGCGGCAGGCTGACAAGTACTCGGTGCCGCGCATCTGCTTCGTCAACAAGATGGACCGCACCGGCGCCAACTTCCAGCGGACCGTCGACATGATCGTCGACCGCCTGAAGGGCAACCCGGTTCCCATTCAGCTTCCGATCGGCTCCGAGGCGGAGTTCAAGGGCGTCGTCGACCTGATCGATGAGTGCGCCTACGTCTACCACGACGATCTCGGCAAGAACATCGAGCGGACCGAGATCCCGGCCGACATGAAGGAAGCAGCCCAGGAAGCGCGCCACCTGCTCATCGAGAAGGTGGCCGAGGTCGACGAGGAGTTGACCATGCGCTACCTCGAGGACGACGTGTTCTCGCCCGACGAGATTCGCGCGGCGCTCCGCGTCGGCACCGTCAACGGCCAGCTCGTCCCGGTCCTCTGCGGCTCCGCGCTCAAGAACAAGGGTGTCCAGTTGATGCTGGATGCGGTCGTCGAGTACTTGCCGTCGCCGCTCGACGTTCCGGCGGTTCAGGGCATCGACCCCAAGACCGGCGACGAGATCACCCGTTCGGTGGACGCCGGTGAGCCCTTCTCCGCGCTCGCGTTCAAGATCGCGGCCGACCCGCATGTCGGCAAGCTCGCCTTCATCCGCGTCTACTCCGGCAAGCTGGATTCGGGCACCTACGCGCTGAACAGCACCAAGGGCGAGCGCGAGCGCATCGGCCGCCTGCTGAAGATGCACGCAAACCACCGCGAGGAGATCCAGTCGGTCTCGGCCGGCGACATCGCGGCGGTCATCGGACTCAAGTCGACCTTCACCGGTGACACGCTCTGCGATCCCGCCAATCCGGTGATCCTCGAGTCCATGACCTTCCCGGAGCCGGTCATCTCCGTGTCGGTCGAGCCAAAGACCCGCTCCGACCAGGACAAGATGGGCGCGGCGCTCGCCCGCCTTGCCGAAGAGGACCCGACCTTCCGCCTGCGCACCGATGAGGACACCGGCCAGACGGTCATCGAGGGCATGGGTGAACTTCACCTCGAAGTGATCGTCGACCGCATGCTTCGCGAGTTCCGCGTCGAGGCCAACGTCGGCCGGCCCCAGGTCGCCTACAAGGAGACCATCACGGTTCCGGTCAAGGCCGAGGGCCGCCACGTCCGGCAGTCGGGCGGCAAGGGCCAGTACGGCCACTGCATCGTCGAGTTCTCGCCGCAGGAGCGGGGCAAGGGCTACGAGTTCGTCGACAAGATCGTCGGCGGCTCAATCCCGCGCGAGTACATCGCTCCCATCGACGCCGGCATCCGCGAGGCCATGGTCACCGGCGGCCAGGCGGGCTTCCCGGTCGTCGACCTCAAGGCCACCCTCATCGACGGGTCCTTCCACGACGTGGACTCCTCGGAAATGGCCTTCAAGATCGCTGGTTCCCTGGCCCTCAAGGAGGCCATCAAGCGCGGCCGGTCCACCATCCTCGAACCGGTCATGAATGTCGAGGTGGTCACCCCGGACGACTTCATGGGAGACGTCATCGGCGACCTCAACGCGCGGCGCGGCCAAATTCAGGGCATGGAGAGCCGCTCCGGCGCCCAGGTCGTCAAGGCCTTCGTGCCGCTCGCCTCCATGTTCGGCTACGCCACCGATCTCCGCTCGGCCACCCAGGGCCGCGCCACCTACTCCATGGAGTTCGATCACTACGCCCCGCTGCCGAACAACCTCGCCGAGGAATTGGTGGCGAAGGCCAACCGCGCCTGACGCGCGACGGCGGCCCCGGACGGTCCGGCTCCGCCGCACACCCAGCTTCGATCACGGTTTGACCGCCGGCCCTGAACGCCCGGCGCACGGAGGAGCGAAATGGCCAAGCAGAAGTTCGAGCGAAACAAGCCGCACCTGAACGTGGGAACGATCGGGCACGTGGACCACGGGAAGACGAGCCTGACGGCGGCGATCACGAAGACGCTGGCGCTGAAGGGGCAGGCGCAGGTGCGGGACTTCT
>JBJTKE010000485.1:0-3957 GCA_046096285.1 Chloroflexota bacterium | reverse complement strand
CCACCGGCGTCGGGGCGAACTGGAGGTAGCTCGCCGCCCGGCTCGCCTGGTACAGGTTGACGTCCTTCGGGTAGCCCACGCCCGCCACCGCGATGTCCACCTGCCGCAGAATCGGCGTCGTGAACAGCGGCCGCGCGAACTCCGCCAGGTGATCCTGCACCGCCGCCGGCGCTCCGTAGGCAACCGCCACCATCCGCCCGTGGTCGTCCAGCACGGCGTTGCCCGCGAACCGCAATCCCGCCCGCCGCGACACCTCCCGCACCGCCTCCTGGAACGGGTTGCCGGCGAGTTGCGCCAACCTCGTCCCTTCCCGGTCGAGCATCGCCGGACCGTGGGTGTACCCGATCGTGGCCTCGTCGGCGCACCCGATCGCCACGGTCTTGCCGCCCCCGCTGAATCCCGCGTACTGGTGCGGCTCCACCAGTCCGGTAGAGAGCAGCAGATCGGCCTCCACCGCATGCCGGTTCACCCGGAACGGCAGCCCGCCCGGACCATCCATCACTGCCACCAGGTTCGCGTCGTCCGTCCCATCGTGGTCGATCACGCGGTACCGGGAGACGATCTCCTCCCCGAGTTTCTCGCGCTTCTCGCCCTCGGTCGACGCCCGGTGCGCCCCCACCGCCACCAGGATCGTGATCGCCTCGTCCTTCACCCCGGCCGCCGCCAGTTCGTCCAGCATCGGCGGCACGAGCAGGTGATCCGGGCAGGCCCGGGTTGCGTCGGTGACCGCGATGCACACGCTCCTCGCGCCAGCCGCCAGTTCCCGCAGCGACGGGCTCCCGACCGGACGCGCGATCGCCGCGAAGGCCGCCGCCGCCGGGTCGGGCAGGGGAGCGGCGGCGCGGGTCGAAACCTCGTTCCCGGTCACCCCCGCGGGGAGCGCAAAGCCCACGTCCACCCGCCCGAACGGGACGTGCCAACGCCGCGAATCCACCATCGCCACGGTCGCTCTCCTCGGATGCCGGCGCGGCTCGCGGAACGGTCCCGGAAGCCGGTGCGCATCAGCGACCATGCTATCATCCCGGCCGTGCGTGAACGGGCAGCCCGGGCGGTCACGACCCCCCGGGAGACGGTGCGCCGGGCCCCGGCGGGCAGGTCCCGCATCCGGCGGACGGGCAAGGGCGAGGGATCATGGCGAAGGGCAATCGGCCGAAGGTGACGGTCATCGGTGCGGGCATGGTGGGCGGTGCGGTGGCCCAGTGGCTCGCGCTCCGCGACTACGCCGACATCGTCCTCGTGGACATCGTCGAGGGCATGCCGCAAGGCAAGGCGCTCGACCTCATGGAGGCCGGGCCGGTGCTCGGTTTCGACACCAGGATCACCGGTTCCAACGGGTACGAGGAAACCGCCGGCTCCGACCTGATCGTCATCACCTCCGGCATCGCCCGCAAGCCCGGCATGAGCCGCGACGATCTCCTCAAGACCAACATGGGCATCGTGCGCTCCGTCACCGGACAGGCCGCCGCTGCCTCCCCCGATGCGGTCATCATCGTCGTCTCCAACCCGCTCGACGCCATGTGCCACGTCGCCTTCGAGCGGGCGGGCTTCCCCCGCGAGCGGGTCATCGGCATGGCCGGCGTCCTCGATTCCGCCCGCTTCAGCACCTTCATCGCCGAGGCCCTCGACGTCTCCGTCGAGGACGTATCCGCCTTCGTCCTCGGCGGCCACGGGGATACGATGGTGCCCCTTTCCCGCTTCTCGACCGTCTCCGGCATCCCGCTCCCGGAACTTCTGCCCGCCGACGCCATCCAGGCCATCGAGACCCGCACCGCCAACGGTGGCGCGGAGATCGTCGGTCTCCTCAAGACCGGGAGCGCCTACACCGCCCCCGGCGCGTCGGTCGTGGCGATGGTCGACTCGATCCTCCTCGACAAGCGGCGCATCCTCCCCAGCAGCGTGCTCCTGCGCGGCGAATACGGCATCGATGGGCTCTTCGTCGGCGTTCCGGTCGTGCTCGGCGCGGGCGGCATGAGGAAGATTGTCGAACTCGACCTCGCCGACAGCGAGCGCGCGGCGCTCAACCGGTCCGCCGGAGCCGTCCGCGAGTTGGTCGATGCCATGGCCCGCATCGACGCCGAGTCCGCCTCCGCGACCTAGCCCGCGCCGCCGCCATGCCCGAGCCGCGCACACCGCTCTCCGAACGCCCCTGGGAGGACGTCGAGCGCATGCTCGGGGTCGACGAGGCGGTCGAGCGCATCCTCGCCCTGGTTCGACCCTGCGATCCGGTTTCCCTGCCACTCCGCGGGGCCCGGGGCATGGTCCTGGCCCGTGAGGTCATTGCGCCGGAGAACGTCCCCCCCTTCCGCAACTCGGCCATGGACGGCTATGCCCTGCTTGCCGCGGACACCGCCCCGGCCGGACTGGAGACCCCCGTCTCGCTCCCGGTTTCCGGTGCGGTCGCGGCTGGCGATCCGCCCGGCGCCGTCCTCGCGCCGGGGGCCGCCATCAGGATCATGACCGGCGCGCCGATGCCTGCTGGCGCCGATGCCGTCGTCCGCTTCGAGGAAACCGACGAGGGCTCGATTGGCCGCCTCCCGGACCGAGCCTTCGTCGCCATCCACCGGGCCGCGTCGCCGCTCGACAACGTCCGCGAGGCGGGCGAGGACGTCCGCGCCGGGTCCGTCCTCCTCGAAGCCGGGCGCGCCCTCCGGCCAGCCGACCTCGGTCTGCTGGCCGCCGCCGGGTTGACCGAGGCCGTCGTCTGCCGCCGGCCCCGGGTCGCCATCCTCTCCACCGGCAACGAGGTGGTCGATCCGCAAGGCCCCCTGCCACCGGGCGCGATCCGTGACAGCAACGCCACCACCCTCGCCGCCATGGCCGAAAGCTGGGGCGCCGAGGCCTTCGCGCTCGGCATCGCCCGCGACCGCCTCGACCACCTCGCGGAGCGCCTCGCCGCCGCCCGTGGCGCCGACATGATCGTCACCTCCGGAGGCGTCTCGCTCGGCGACTTCGACATGGTCAAGGATGCCCTCCGCGCCGCTGGCGACATCGCCGTCTGGCAGGTCCGCATGAAGCCCGGCAAACCGCTGGCCTTCGGCCGCATCGGCGGAGCCCCGTTCCTTGGGTTGCCCGGCAACCCGGTCGCCGCCGCCGTCAGTTTCGAGATCTTCGGCCGCCCCGCCATCCGCCGGATGCTGGGCTTCTCCGATGTCGCACCCGCCACCGTCGATGCGCTCCTCCTCGAGGAACTCGACAACCGCGGCATGCGCCGGCACTACGTCCGCGCCGTGGTCGAGCAGGATGCGCAGGGCCGCTGGACCGCCCGGACCGCCGGCGCGCAGGGCGCCGGCGTCCTCAGTTCCCTCTCACGGGCCAACGCCCTGCTGGTCTTGCCCGAATCGGTGGAGCGGGCAATGCCCGGCGAGCGCTACCCGGCCATCATGCTCGATCGAGCCTGCTGACGGAACCCCGCTGGCCGTGCCGGCGTTTTTTCGTCATGGCCTTGCTGGTCAACTGCTACGCTTTGCCAGGTCCGGGCGGTCGGCGCGGCCGCCGACCCTTCCCGGGCCGATGTCGAATTGCCGGAGGAACCATGCCGCAGGCACTTGGAGCGGTGAACAACCTGAAAACCATGATGGGCGTGCTGCGGGAGGTCAGCTTCGACGACATCCGCGAGGATGCCATGCGCCAGCCCCGCGTCCTCATCTATGGCCCGACCGCCTACGACGCGCGCTGGTTTGCCGACCAGGTGCTCGGCCCCGAGGGTGGCGAGAAAGCCGTCACCCGCGATCTTGGCGGATCCATCGATGACACCGGTACATAAGACTTCATCGTCGTCTCCGACCCCGACGGCGACGCCGAACGGGTCGGCCTCAACCAGCGGCTTCGCGCGCTCGGCATGACCCCGCCCATCTTCCGCCACGGCGGGGCGGGCGCCCACGAGCAGGCGCGCATCGACGCCCTGCGCACCGAGATCGCCCGCCGCATGGGCGACCGGACCACCGCCATCGGTCGCGC
>JBJTKE010000484.1:0-13489 GCA_046096285.1 Chloroflexota bacterium | reverse complement strand
GCCCCCCCGCCCCCCCGCGTACCCCCCCGCCGACCCCCTCCCCCTCCCCGCCGCCGCCCCCGGCCTCGGCGCGGCATACGCCCTCGGCGACCGGGACATCCCGCGCTCCGGCGGCGAGTTCATCGAGGTGGCGCCCGCCTGATTCCTGGTCCAGGTCCCGGGCGGGCGGCGCCGGCGCAGTCGCCGCCCGCCCGGGACCGCCCGCCCCTGTGCGACCATCCCGGCCCGGGGCGCCGCAATCGCCGGGAGAGGAGTCCTCCGTGTCGCTGCCGCTCGACCCGCAAAGCCCGTTCTCCACCCGCGTCCTCGAGCGTCTCGGGCGGGACCAGATCGCCTGGCTCGTCACCGTCGATGCCGACGGCACCCCCCAGCCCAGCCCCGTCTGGTTCCTCTGGGAGCAGGATTCCCTGCTGATCTTCAGCCGCCCCGCCGCGCCCAAGATCCGCAATATCGCCGCCCGGCCCCGCGTCGCGGTCCACTTCGACGGCGACCACGACGGCGGCGACATCGTGGTGCTCACCGGCATGGCTGCGGCGGACCCCACGGCCCCCGCGGCCGACGCCATTCCCGCCTACGTCGAGAAGTACCGCGCGGGCATCGCCAGCCTCGGCATGACCCCGGCCGCCTTCGCCGCCGACTACTCGGCAGCCATCCGCGTCCACCCCGCGAGCGTGCGCGGCCACTGATCGGGCGCGGGCCGCCTCATCGCAGCGCCGACAGCAGGGCCTCCGCTCCCGCCCACAGCAGCAACAGGACCACCACCAGCAGGAAGATCGCCCCGAACGCCGCCAGCAGCGTCACGAACGCCGAGCGGTCGGCCACCACGCGCTCCCGCCGCTCTCCCTCGGTGGGCTCCCGCCGCAGGTCCTGCGCGAACGGGTCCGCGCCGCCCCCCGCCTGCGGGTAGAATCCCGACACATACCGGTTCATCACCTGATCCTGCACAAGGTCCGCCCGGATGGTCCGGTCATAGGCGGTCCGCTTCGCCGGATTCGACAGGGTCGCGTAGGCGGCGTTCAGTCGCCGGGCGACCTCTTCCGCCGCGGCCCGCTGGTCCGGACGCTTGCGGTCGGGATGGATCGCCTTCATCCGCGCCCGGTAAGCGCGGGTGATCTCCGCGCGGCTCGCGCCGTAGGCGACCCCGAGCGCCTGGTAATGGTCCATGCCGCGGGCGGCGGGTTCGGTCACAGGATCATCCGGATGCCGGTCGGGGCCGGAACGCTCCGGCAGGGCGGCCCGCGCCGCCCGCGGCCGATTCTACGCCAGCGCGGCGCGCTGGCAGGGTGCGGGAGGTCGGGCGCGATGCAGGTCGATCTGGTCACCATCCCCTACCGCTACGACGCGGCGGACGAGGGCCTCGGGCTCGGACCGGCGGCGTTGGTGGCGGCCGGCCTTGCCGCCCGTCTCGCCGCCGTCGGCGTCGACCTCGGCCCGCCCCGCCGCGCCGACCTTCCGGACGCCGATCGCGTTCCCGACAACCCCGCCGTCAATATCGGCCGCCTCGGCGCACGGACCGCCGACCTCGTCGCCGCCAGCGTCGCCGGCGATCGTCGCCTCCTCGTGCTCGCCGGCGACGACACCGCCGCCGTCGGCATCGTCGCCGGCGTCCAGCAGGCCGCACCCGGCGACCGCATCGGCCTCGCCTGGATCGACGCTCACGGCGACTTCAACACGCCGGAGACCTCCTTCAGCGGCATCCTCGCCGGCATGCCGGTCGCCATCATTGCCGGGCTCGCCGGCCCCCGCTGGCGCGAGGCCGCGGGGCTCCGCCACCCGATCCCGACCGAGCGCATCCTCGCCGCGGGCGTCAGGGAACTGGACGAGAAGGAGGAGGGCCTCTTGCAGGCCACCACCGTCCGCGTCGTCCGCTCCGCCGACCTCGCCGACCTCGACGCCTTCACCGCCCTCGCCGCCCGCTTCGCCGGCCGCTGCGACCGCCTCTGCGTCCACGTCGACCTCGACGTGCTCGATCCCCGCTTCGTCCCCAGTGCCTCCACGCCCAGCGCCGGGGGCCTCACCCCGGACGAAGCCGGAGCCGTTGTCGGCGCGTTGCTCTCCACCGGCAAGGCGGCCACCCTCTCCATCGCAGGGCTCAACCCCGGCGCGGGCGCCCGCGGCGCGCAATCGACCGCCTCCGCGCTGGCGCTGCTCGCCGCGGCGCTCCCCGCGTGGACCGCTCCCGGTGCGGGCTGAGCCCTTGCTGTTGCCGCTGCGGCGGCCCGCCTGCTAAACTCCCGTGCGCGCCCGGAAACGGGCGGTTTGGTTTGCCTCCCACGGCGGCAATGATGGATGACAGCGGGGCGACGGCGTCGCCGGCCTCGCGGTGATGCGGAGAAGGGCTGAACGCGATGGTTGCCCAGTTGATTCGCTCCGTCGAATCGGAGCAGTTCAAGGCGGATGTCCCGGCATTCGGCCCCGGCGACACGGTTCGCGTCCACGCCAAGGTGGTCGAGGGCAACCGCGAGCGCATCCAGGTCTTCGAGGGCGTCGTCATCCGGCGGCGCGCGGGCGGCATCAACGAGAACTTCACGGTTCGCCGCATCGCCTCCCACGGCGTGGGTGTCGAGCGGACCTTCCTCATTCACTCTCCCCGCATCGAGAAAATCGAGGTCACCCGCCGCGGTCGCGTCCGCCGGGCCAAGCTCTACTACCTCCGCGGACTCACCGGCAAGGCGGCCCGCATCAAGGAGCGCCGGACCTAGTCCCGGCTCCTCCGCACTTGATCGTTCCCGGCCCCGTCTTCCAGGCGGGGCCGTTTCGGTTCCTCGCGGACGACCGCCTCCCGGCATGGGCCGCCCGGCCGGGATTGCCGGCCGTGCTATCGTGCCGCTCATGCACGCCCGCGCACCCCGTCCCGCCAACCCGGATTTCGCCGCCGAGCGGTTCTTCTGGCGCGCGGGCATGTCCCTCGTGGCCGGCGTCGATGAAGTTGGCCGCGGCGCGCTCGCCGGCCCGCTCGTCGCCGCCGCGGTCGTCTTCCCCGCTGCCCGCGGCCAGGCGGTCGCCCGGCTCATCCGCGCGCTCGCCGGGGTGCGCGACTCCAAGGTGCTGTCGCCCGCCGCCCGCGAGGCGCTCGCCGGCCCGATCCGCGACCTCGCCGCGGGCGTCGGCCTCGGCGTGGTCGATCCCGGCGAACTCGACGCCGTCGGCGTCGCCGCCGCCAATCGCCTCGCCATGGAGCGCGCCGTCCTCGCCCTGCCGCTCGAACCCGACGCCCTCCTGCTCGACGCCTGCACCATTGACCTCGCGCTCCCCCAGTGCGGCCATGTCGACGCCGACGCCACCTCCCTCTCCGTCGCCGCCGCCTCCATCGTCGCCAAGGTCGCCCGCGACGCCTGGATGACCGCCGCCGATGCCCGCGACGCCCGCTACGCTTTTTCCCTCCACAAGGGGTACGGATCCGCGCTGCACCTCTCGCTGCTGGAGCGCCACGGCCCCGGCCCGCTCCACCGCCGTTCCTTCGCGCCGGTGGCGCGGCTCTGCCGGCCATGACCCCCACCTCGCGGGCCTTGCTCGGCGCGGGCGGCGAGGCGCATGCCCGGGCCATGCTTGAAGCCCGCGGCTATCGCTTCATCACCGCCAACTGGCGCTGCCCCGCCGGCGAACTCGACCTCGTGATGGCCGATGGCCGGGAACTGGTCTTCGTCGAGGTCAAGACCCGCCGCGGCGAGGCCGCGGGCCGCGCCGAGGAGGCCATCTCCCCGGCCAAGGCCCGCAAGCTGCTCGCCACGGGCGAATGGTTCGTCGCCGCCCAACCCGAGTGGCAGCAGGCGGTCTGGCGCATCGACCTCCTCGCCCTCACGCTCGGCCCCGACGGCTCGGTGATCCGCGCTACCCACGTCGAAAACGCTGTCGTCTCGGGATGATCGGGCCGTGCTGCGGTGCTAGACTCATGCTGCGCGTCCGCGGCCGTTGGCTGGCGCGCGGGTCCGGGCAGCAGCCCGGCTCTGGCCAAACCGCGATCGAGGAGCGATTGACGATGTTGCCGATTCGCCGCACGCTTGCCGCCGTTCTCTGCGCGGCCGCCGTTTCCGCTGCCGGCGGCGCATGGGCGCAGGACGCCACCCCGGAATCCGGCATCGAGGCCCTCGAGGCGCTCAATGCCGTCGAGATTCCCGGCCTTCCCAACGCCCTGCACGCGGGCACCTGCGACGACTACGCCGCCGAGGCCGTCGCGGCGCTCGCCCCCGCCGAGTTCCAGGGCGCCGTCGTGGAAGGCGTCGCCGTCGTCGATGGCGAGGACATGACGCCCGAGGCCATGGGCGGCGGGCTCGGCATTCCGGTCGCGGTCGGCTCGACCTCCCTTGACCTTGCCATCGAGGACATCGTCGCCGGCGGCCACGCCCTTGTCGTCGCCGACCCCGCCGACGGCACGCGGGCCATCGCCTGCGGCGTGGTCGACGGCCGGGTCGACGAGCGCGGCAATCTCTTCGTCGGCATCGAGCAGCGCAACGAGTCTGGCGTCTCCGGCATCGCCTGGTTGCATGAGGTTGACGGCAAGACGACCGTGACGGTCATGCTGACCCGACCGTTCTTCGTCGAGCGCGAAACCCCGGGATTCGAGGCCACCCCTTCCGCCTAGCTCGCCAACCCAGCCGCAGGCGCGCCCACGCGCCGGTCCCCGATCGCGCGGGGGCGCCTGCGGCTCCGGTTTCCCCGCCGCTTCCCGCACCACCCGGAGCGCGACCCCGACCATGACCTTCCATGCTGGCGCGCCGTCGCCCTCCTCCGCTTCCCACCGCGAGGCGGCCCCCCGGTCCATCCGCTGCGCCGTTCTCACCATCAGCGATACCCGCACCCCCGAGACTGACGCCAGCGGTCGCCTCATCCGGGATCTGCTCGCCGGAGAAGGCCACCAGGCCGTGGCCGCCGAAATCGTCCCCGACGACCCCGGCCGCATCCGGTCCACCCTCTCCGGGTGGATCGCCGATCCCGCCATCCAGGCCGTGCTCACCAACGGGGGCACCGGCATCGCCGCCCGCGACACCACCTACGACGCCATCGCCGCCATGCTCGACAAGCGCATCGACGGCTTCGGCGAGTTGTTCCGCATGCTCTCCTACCAGGAGATCGGCGCAGCCGCGATGCTCTCCCGCGCCGTCGCGGGCGTGGCTGGCGGCACCGTCATCGTCGCCATGCCCGGTTCCTCCAATGCCGTGCGCCTCGCCATGACCGCGCTCGTGCTGCCGGAACTCGGCCATCTCGTGTACGAAGTCGGCAAGTAATCCCGGCTCTCCCGGCGCCCTCGCGCCGTCCGGAGCCCGCGTGCCACTCTCCCTGCCCGCGGGCCCGGCGCCTCGGCGCGCCCCTCCCCGAGCGGGCGCCGGCGCATCCGGGTTGTGGCCGCCCGTCCGGCGGCGGTAGCATGCCCCCGGTTCGGTATCGGCGGTGAAAGGCGGGTTGCGGGTGACCGGTGAGCGCAAGGCGCGGGTTCTCAAGGGGTTCCGGGACTACCTGCCGCGGCAGATGATCCTGCGGGGCCGCATCATCGCCATCTTCCGCGACATCTTCGAGCGCCACGGCTTCGAGCCGCTCGATACCCCCACCCTCGAGTACCTCGACGTCCTCACCGGCAAGGCCGGCGAGAACGAGAAACTGATGTACCGCTTCGAGGACCACGGCGGCCGCGAAGTCGGGCTCCGGTACGATCTCACCGTACCCCTCGCCCGGGTCGTCGCCATGCACCAGAACGACCTCGTGCTCCCCTTCAAGCGCTACCACATCGCGCCGGTCTGGCGGGCCGACAACCCCCAGCGCGGACGCTTCCGCGAGTTCTGGCAGTGCGACGCCGACATCGCCGGGTCCGCCTCCATGCTCGCCGACGCCGAGGTCGTCTCCATCATGGCCGAGGCCCTCGCCGCCGTCGGCCTCCCGAATTTCGTCATCCGCATCAGCCACCGCCGCCTGCTCGAGAGCCTCGGGCTTGCCGCCGGCGTGGACCCCGGGCAGGCCGCCACCCTCTACCGCGCAATCGACAAACTCGACAAGATCGGCCCGGACGCCGTCGCCGCCGACCTGATGGAATCCGGCGTTCCCCCCGCCGCTGCCGCCCGGGTGCTCGACCTCGCCACCATGACTGGTTCGCCGGAAGACCTGCTCGACCGTCTCGACGCGGCCCTCGCCGGCATCGACCTCGCCGCGGGCGCGCTCGCCGATCTCCGCGAGTTGTTCTCCTACCTGCCGGCCTTCGGCGTTCCCCGCGATCGCTACCTGCTCGATCTCTCGCTCGCCCGCGGCCTCGACTACTACACCGGCCCGGTCTACGAGGCGACCGTCACCGAGCCGCGGGTCGGCTCGGTCGCGGGCGCGGGCCGGTACGATGGCCTCATCGGCGCATTCCTCGGCAGGCCGATCCCCGCCACCGGCATTTCCCTCGGCCTCGAGCGCATCATCGAGGTCGTCCAGGAGTACGACCTGCTGCCGGTCCCCCTCACCGTCGCCGAGGTCGCGGTCGCGGTCTTCCCCGGCACCGTGGCGGAGGGCGCCCGCATCGCCAGCGAGTTGCGCGCCGCCGGCCTCAAGGTCGATCTCTCGCTGCAGCCAAACCGCGGCGTCGGCGACCAGTTGAAGCAGGCCGCCCGCAAGGGCATCCCCCTCGCGGTCATCGCGGGCGAGGCCGAACTGGCCGCGGGATCGGCCAACCTCAAGGATCTTCGCAACGGCGAGCAGGAGACCGTTCCCCTCGCCGGGCTCGCCCGTGCGGTCGCCGCCCGGCTCGGCGGGTAGCCGCCGGACTCCCTGCGCCAGCCATTCGCGCCGGCCGCGCCGGTCACGTTCCCCGGAGGCACACCACCCGCATGTCCGATCTGCTGAACGACGATTTCAACCTCTACCTGCTCGTCGTGGCCCACCCGGACGACAGCGAGTTCTCCTCGGCGGGAACCGTCGCCCGGCTCACCGACGCCGGGAAGCGCGTGGTCATCATCCAGGTCACCTCGGGCGACAAGGGCTGTCCCGATCCCCACGCCAGCCCCATCGACGTCGCCCGCAACCGCGAAGCCGAGATGCTCGAGGCCGCGCGCCGCCTCGGCGTCGAGGAGGTCGTCTTCCTGCGCTGCCCGGACGGCGAACTGATGCCCGATCTCGCCCTGCGCGAGAAGATTGTCCGCATGATCCGCACCTGGAAGCCGGACGTGCTCATCACCCACGATCCCTATCGCCCGTACGCCCTCCACGGCGATCACCGCGCCGTTGGCCTTGCCGCCACCGACGCCGTCTACCCCACCGCCCGCGATCCGCTCTACTTCCCGGAGCACTACCAGGCCGGCCTCGAACCGCACAAGACCGCCGAGATCTGGTACTTCGGCCCGGACAAGCCCGACAAGGTGGTCGACATCACGACCACCTTCGACCGCAAGATCCACGCGCTTGCCGCCCATGCCAGCCAGGTCGGCGATGTCTCCGAACTCGAGGTCCGGATGCGGGACCGCGCCCGCGAACTCGCCGAGGGCGAGCCCTTCGAACTGGGCGAAGCCTTCAAGGTCGTCCAGATGCGCCGATGAACGACGCTCCCGCCCTCGCCGCCGTCACCGCCCGCGCCCGCGCCGCCGGGGAGCGCGCCTTCGGTCCCGGCTGGCGCCCGGACCGCCGCGCTATCGCGCCCGGCCGTGTCGAACTCATCGGCAACCACATCGACTACAACGGCTGCCCGGTGCTCTGCGCCGCCATCGACCGCGCCCTCGTCGTGCTGGCAGGCCCCGGCGACGCAGGCATCCGCGCCGCCGCCGCCGATTCCCCCGTCGAGGGAATCATCGCCGTGGATCCCGCCGAGGCCCGCGACTGGCGCGGCGACGGCTCCCGCCCCGTCACCGCCAGTTACCTGCGCGGGGCCGTCGCCGGCGTGCTGGCCCGTCCCTCGCTCGCCCTGCGCGAGCCGGTCACCCTCGCGATCGCTGGCGACGTTCCGCTCGGATTCGGCCTCAGTTCCTCGGCCGCCCTCTGCGTGGGTCTTGCGCTCGCGCTCGCCGAACCGCGCCTGCCGGATCCCGAACTGGTGCTGCTCGCGCAGGAGGCGGAGCATCGCGCCGGCGCGCCCTGCGGAACCATGGACCAGTCCGCCTCGGTTGCCGGAGGGGTCATCCTCTACGACGGCGCGACCCTCGGCATCGAGCAACTCCAGCCCGACCTCGGCGGCCACGTCTTCGCCGTCATCGACTCCGGCGTCGAGCGATCGCTTGCGCTGTCGTCCTACCCCGCCCGCGTGGAGGAATCCCGGCGGGCGCTTGCCCTCGCCAACCTGACGCTCGGCCTCTCCATGAACCATCTCGCGGAACTTCCGGCGGCCAGTCTCGCCCGGCTGACCGAGGGTCCCGGCGCGCTGCCTTCCCCGCTCGACGCCCGCGCCCGCCACGTCGTCGCCGAGACCGCCCGCGTCCGCCTCGGCGTGGCAGCCCTGCGGGCGGGAGATTGGCCGGCCTTCGGCCGCCTCATGACCGAGTCCGGCCGCTCCTCCGCGTCGGACTACGCGATCAGCCACCCCCGCGTCGAGGAAATGGTCGCCGAGGCGCTCGCCGTGGATGGCGTGCTCGGCGCGCGCATGATGGGGGGCGGCGAGGGCGGCGCAGCCATCGCCCTCCTCCCGGCGGACCGGGTCTCCGCGCTCGAGCATGCCCTCCGCCGTGGCTACTTCGCCCGCCACGGCATGGCCCACCGCGAAGGCCTTGTCCAGCCCTGCTCCTTCGCGCCCGGCGCCCGCATCGAGCGCCTCTGACCGGGGGGCGGCCCTGCCCGCGCCCGGCAGCCCCGTGAACCGGTAACCCGGATCAGTCGGCGAAGGTCCGCTTCGGCTTGCGCTTGATGTCCCGGCTGCCGCTCCGCCGGTTGCGGTAGGCGGTCGTCAGGTGCTCCCCGCTGAACGGATCGAGCACCAGCACCGTGCCCTCAAGCCGCCGGATGCGGTCGTTCCGCAGATCTTCCCGCGGGATGTCCCGTTTCCCGAGATGGACGAACACCGCGTGCCCGCTGTGGTGCCGCCGCCCATGCACGAACACATACCGCACATCCGCCTCGCTGAGGTTTCGCTGGGCGAGCCGCTCGCCGGCGTGCGACGAGACCGACGCCACGGTGTATTCGCGCATCGACGCAGGCCTCCTCCGCTCCCGCTCGCCCCCGGACCACCTTTCACAAGTGTACGTACAGCATCATACGAGGATGTCGCCCGGTGTCAAGCCGCCCGCGCCAGCGTCCGCGGACACCGCCGCCCGGTGGTCAATACCCCGCATCGAGGTCGACCGCGTTCCGCAACGGCTCGCCCGCCAGCCACCGCCCGATGTTCTCCCCGATCAACTCCGTCGCCCGCTCCCAGTACCGCGGCGACGCCCCGGACGTGTGACTGGTGATGATCACCTGTTCCATCTCCCACAGCGGCGACTCCGCGGGCAACGGCTCCGGGTCGGTCACGTCCAGTCCCGCCCCGGCCAGTCGCCCGGACCGCAGCGCCGCGGTCAGCGCCTCCTGGTCGACCGTTCCACCCCGCCCCACGTTGTAGAAGTACGCCCCCGGCCGCATTGCCGCGAACGCCTCCTGGCCGAACATCCCCCGCGTCTCCGGCGTCAGCGGAAGGCTGTTGACCACGTGATCCGCTCCCGCCAGCGCGGCGGCCAACTCCCGCACGGCCCACGTCCGCCGCACGAACCCCGGCGCGGGCAACGACTCGCGCCGCCGCACCCCCTCCACCAGCATCCCGAGCGCCGCCGCCCGTTCGCCCGTTCCCAGCCCGATCTCGCCCATTCCCGCGAGCAGCACGGTCTGACCCTCCAGGTCGAACACCTCGCGATGGGTGGCCTCGTCCCGCCATTCCCGCAATTGCTGGCGCCGGATCAGGGTCGGCAGCCTGCGCGCGAACGCCAGCATCATCGCCAGCACATGTTCAGGCATGTTGGGCACATGCACGCCGCTGTTGTTCGTCAGCGCGATCCCTCTCGCCGCCAGATCCGCCAGCGGCTGGCTCTCGACCCCGGCCCCGCCCGTGTGCACCCAGCGCAGCCGGGGCGCCCCGTCCAGCCATTCCGTCCGCACCTGCCAGAGCACCGCCGCATCGGCCCCCGCCAGCGCTGCCGCCGGCGGCGGCCAGTCGCTCGTCCGGATTTCCACGCCGGGGTACAGTTGTGCCAGCCTCCGCACCTGCTCCGCCGTCATCGGCGTGGCGATCAGGAGGACAGGACGGGAAGACTCCGGGGGCATGGCGACCTCCGCGAAACCGGACGGCGATTCCGGACGTTTAGGGGTCAACATCGCACATCCGGGTGGATGCGCGGGCTATACTACGGGCCACGCCCCCGTTCGTGGAGACCGCATGTTCGTCGGCAGGCACTTCGTCCATCGGCCAGCACTCCGGGCGTTCCCCGGGTCCCTCCTGCGCGCCCTTGTCGCCGTGGCCATCGTCGGAATCGTGGGATTTGGCGCTCGCGCGGCTGACGCCGCCGAACTCCAGGGCCTTGGCAACCACACCCTCGAGGTGCTGCTCTCCTTCCCCGACAGCGGTCCCGCTGGCGAAGAGCAGGTCTGCCTCGGCCTCTATCCGGCCGCGGCCAGCGACTTCACCCTCCCCCCGCTGCAGGCGCGGTGCCTCGACCCCGGCGAGTCGTCAGTTCTGTTCCAGGGCATCAGTTCCGGCGAGTTCACCGTCGCCGTGCCCGGGCAGGGTTCCCGACGTCTCCCGGCCCGCTACCAGGGGCAACTCGTCCAGACGTCCATCCCCGACGACCCGGCGATCACCGATTACGCCATTGACGTCGCGCTCGACCTCGCGCCCGACTTCGCAGGCATTCGCGGCCGCGTGGAGGTCAACGTCTTCGGCTGCCCGGAGGGCACCAACGCCGGCGGCGACGCGGCGGCCTGGCGCGGCGAGTGCACCGCCCTCGGCGACGGCATCCCCCTGAGCCTTTCCGGCGTCGGCGTCAACGCGGGCACCCCCCTCGAGGCGACTACCGGCAACCCCGGGCAGCAGTCCGGCAAGGTCGAGTTCACCGATCTCCCGGCAGGCGCCTACGAACTCGGCGGCCTGCTGCCCAGCAACGTGGGCGCGCCCACGGTCGTCATCCAGTCGAGCCTCGACGGCGTCCGCTCCGTGACCGAGGGCGGCGGTCTCGCCCTCCGCCCCGCCGAGAGCCTCTCCGTCGACGTCTACCTCGTGCTCGCGGGCGACGCCGCGGCGACCGAGCCCCGCAAGATCGACCTCCTCGCCGGGTTCGTGGAGCCGTCGGTCACCGGCGGCCTCACCGAGGACGAGGCCCAGGCCCTGCAGGAAACGCTCAACGCCCTGCCGTAGGCCCCTGCCCACCACCGCGATCACAAACGCAACCGCCCCCGGGAGTGCTCCCCGGGGGCGGCTTCGTTCTCCGCAGGGCCCCGGGCTACCCGCCGATCTGGCTCATCCCGCGCACCGTCTCGCGCTCGCCCTCGGCCAGCCCGTGGCCCCACGGCTTCCGCCAGATCGCCGCACGCATCCCGCGCAGGATCGTCTCGTCGTCGGCCCCGCCACGCACCAGTTCCCGCAGGTCGGCCTCATCCGGCCGCAGCAGGCAGAGCCGCAACTTGCCGTCTGCCGTCAGCCGCACCCGGTTGCACGCCGCGCAGAACGGCGCGGACACCGGCGAGATGAACCCGATGGTCCCCTGCGCCCCGGGAATCCGCCACAGCCGCGCCGGGTCCGAGGGATCGGTCTCGATCGGCTCCAGCGGCCCGAACCGCTGCTCCAGCCGGGAGTGCGTCTCCTCGCTGGTCACCAACCCCTCGTCGTGGACCTCGCCCACGCCTTCCAGCGGCATGATTTCGAGGAAGCGCATTGACCACGGCCGGTCCACCGTCAGCGCCGCCAGGTCCCCGACCTCGTGGTCGTTCTGGCCGCGCATCACCACGGTGTTCAGCTTGATCGGAGCAAGCCCGACCTCGTGCGCCGCCTCGATCCCGGCCCACACCAGGTCCAGCCTGCCGCCGCGGGTCATCAGCGTGAACTTCTCGGGATCCAGCGTGTCGATGCTGATGTTCACCCGCCCGAGCCCGGCCTCCTTCAGGTCGGCCGCCATCCGGGAGAGCAGCAGGGCGTTCGTGGTCATCGAGACTTCCTCGATGCCCGGGAATGCCCGCATCCGCCGCACGAGGTCTGCCAGCCGCGGCCTGATCGTCGGCTCGCCGCCGGTCAGCCGCAGCTTGGTCACCCCAAGCTGCGCGAACAGCCCCACCAGCCGGATCAGCTCGTCATCGGTCAGGTGCTCCTCCCGCGGCTGGAACTTCATCCCGATCGCGGGCATGCAGTACACGCAGCGGAAGTTGCACCGGTCGGTCAGCGAGATCCGCAGGTAGGTCATCGCCCGGCCGTACGAATCCCGCGCCGCCCGCGGGGAATTCCGCTGGTCGACCTCGGGATAGAACAGCATCGGACGTGCCGTCACCGCGACCATTTGGCGTCGCTCCAGGGGCATCGCCGCCCCGGTATCCAGACCGGCTACTCAATGAGTGAATCGCGTGGGTGGATCGTACTCCAACCGGGCGCGCCCGGTCAATCGCAGCGCCCGCCCCGGCCCGGCATTGACGCTCTCCCGCCGCCCCCGGACAATCACCCGCCAGACGGCCCCCGCGCGTAACACCAGCGAGGAACCCTGTGACCGACGGCGAACTGACGGCGCGCGCCCGCGCCCTGCTCCATGAATGGGTCGAATCCGAGAGCCTCCGCAAGCATTGCGAGGCCGTCTCCGCCTCGATGCGCCACATGGCGCGCAAGTCCGGCGCCGACGTCGACCTGTGGGGTGCGGTCGGCCTGCTCCACGACATGGACTACGAAAAACACCCCAACCTCGAACTCAGCGAAACCGGCCACCCCTTCGTCGGCGTCCGCTACCTGCGCGAGCATGGCTGGAGCGAGGAGATCTGCCGCGCCATCCTCAGCCATGCAGACTACAGCGGCGTCGCGCCCGCCTCGCCGATGGAGCGAACGCTGGTCGCCGTCGACGAACTGAGCGGCTTCGTCACCGCCGTCGCTCTCGTCCGGCCCGACCGCTCGCTCGCCGGCGTTGAGGTCTCCTCCGTCCGCAAGAAGATGAAGGACAAGGCCTTCGCCGCCAAGGTCTCCCGCGACGACATCGTCAACGGCGCGGAGGGTCTCGGCGTGCCCCTGGAGGACCTGATCGCGGACGTCATCGCCGCCCTTCGCGCCGAGCCCCGCCTCGGTCTCGGCGGGGCGGCATGACGCCGCAGCCACACCGGTAGCCTTCCGCCATGCCTGACGCCGGAACGCTGACCCTGTTCATGGCCGCCACCTTCGCCCTGCTGATCGTCCCTGGACCGGCGGTGCTCTACATCGTCGCGCGCGGCATCGACCAGGGCCGGCGCGCCGCACTGGCGTCGGCGGCGGGCATCTCCGCGGGAAGCCTCGTCCACGTCACCCTGGCCGTGCTGGGGTTGTCCGCGGTCGTGGCCTCGTCGGAGATCGCCTTCAACGCCCTGAAATGGCTGGGCGCGCTCTACCTCGTGTACATGGGGGTCCGCACCC
>JBJTKE010000483.1:0-2430 GCA_046096285.1 Chloroflexota bacterium | reverse complement strand
GACTTGCCGCGCTGTCCGCGACGCTGGATGGGGCGCACCGGTAGCGGGTGGTACCGCACGGGGCCGCGCCGCCGGGCCGGAAGACCGTCCCGGTGGCCGCTGCGGCGATGGCGGCGGTCAGTCGACCCGCATCGTCCGCAGGTCCCGGCCCGGCTTCCAGAGCGTGATGTCGAGGTGGTCGGGCGGACTCCCGAGGCGGGTGATCACGGCCTCGGTGAGGTCGGCGAGGAAGACCGCGCCCTCCCTGTCGCCGGGGAAGCCGCTTTCGGCCAGCAGCGCGGCGGCGCGCCCGGCCGATGCGGGCACCGCGACGCCGGCGATCTTGCCGTCCTCCGACCAGCCGGGCGGGTCCTCGGAGCGGCCATGCAGGGCGAACCGGGGATCGTGCCGGAGGTCGCGGACCTTGCGGGAGGCGGGCATCGCGCCGAACCAGAGATCCGCGCCGTCGGCGGAGAAGCGGACTTCGGCTCCGCTGATGCGTGGAGAGCCGTCCTCGCGTACGGTGGCGAGGTAGAGATGCTTGCCGACCGAGAGCAGCCGCCGATCTGCGGCGGCGAGCTCGCTCCAGCGCATGGCGGCTACCCGACGAATTTCTTCTTGTTGGCCACGTAGTCGACGAGGATGTACTCGCCGAGCCGGTCGGGCGTGGCGACGAAGACGCGGCCGTTGTTGATCCGCATCAGGTCGTTGATGAAGGTGACCATGTAGGGGGAGCGCTCGAGCATGAAAGTGTTGATGGTGATGCCGTCGCGCGTGCAGCGGACGACCTCCTTGAGGGTCTCCTGGAAGGTGCGCGGGGTCGGGGGATAGCTGAAGCGGACGTGGCCGTCGTCGAAGTGGGCGGTCGGCTCGCCGTCGGTGATGACGATGATCTGGCGGTTGCTCCCCTTCTCGCGGCCAAGCATCTGGCGGGCCAGCTGAAAGCCGTGCTGGAGATTGGTGCCGTAGTTGTACTCGTTCCAGTCGAGGGTGGGCAGGTCGGCGGGCTTGATCTCCTGCGCGAGGTAGGAGAAGCCGATGATCGAGAGGGTGTCCCGCGGGTACTTGCCGCGGATCAGCGAATCGAGGGCCAGCGCGACCTTCTTGGCGGCGGTGAAGCAGCCGTTGTAGAGCATCGACCGGGACATGTCGACCATCAGCACGGTGCTGACGCGGGTGGCGTACTCGGTGCGGTAGACCTCGAAGTCGCGCGGCTGCAGGCGGACCCCGCCCCCCGGCTGCTCGCCGCGCTGGACGGCGTTCATGATGGTCTTCGGGATGTCGAGCAGGAAGGGATCGCCCCACTCGTAGGGCTTGGTGGAGTCGGTGCGGTCGCCTGCGCCGCCGGCGCGGCGGAGGTCGTGCTGGCCGATGCGGTCGCGCTTGAGGTCGGCGAAGATGTCGGTCAGCGCCTTCTCGCCGATCTTGCGGACGCCCTGCGGGGTGAGTTCGTAGCCGCGGCGGGTGCGCCGGGCGTAGCCTGCGTCCTCCAGCAACCGGGCGAACTCGCGCAACTGGGCCATCTGCTCCTGCTCCTGCTCGCCGAGCAGGTCGCGGACGAGGCTGTCGTCGAGACCGGCCAGATCCTGCCAGTCGCGGACGTCGCGCAGCCGGGATTCGAGTTCGTCGAGTTGCTGGAGGCGGTCCATCAGCCCCATCGCCTCGGCGAGGGTGATGGATTCCTCGCCGCCGAACTGGTAGCGCTTTCGCCACGCGTCGGAAGGCAGCATCTGGCCGAGGTTCTGGCCGAGCCGGTCCATCTCCTGGCGGATGCCGTCGTCGCTCATGGCGGCCTGCATCATGCCCTGGAGCTGGTCGCGCTGGTCGGGCGACATGCTCTCCATGAGCTGGCGCATGGCGCCCATCTGCTGTTGCAGGCGCTGGAGGAGATCGTCGAGGGTGTCGAGGTCGGGGCCGAAGTGGTGGCCCCAGCGGTGCTTGAACTCGTCGAACCCGGGGTCCTCCCCGCGTTGCTGGCGCTCCAGCATCTCGTTGAGTTCCCGCATCATCTGCCGGGTGTCGGCGAGGTCCTCCGGGGTCATGCCGGAGAGCGCCTGTTCCATGCCCTGGAAGGCCTGCTGGAGCATCTGCTGCTGGAGCGACTTGAGCAGGTCATCGAACTGGGCGCGGGCCTCGGGGGTCATGAAGTCGTACTGCTGAAGCGAGCGGATCGCGCCCGCGGGGTCGGCGGGCAACTGGTCGAGCTGGTCCAGCTTGCGCCGGGCGAGCGTTTCGAGCATCTGCAGCAGCGCGGGATCGGGCCGGGAGGAATCCGCCGCGGATTCGCCGTCCCCGTGCTCCGGGGATGGCGCGTCCGCTGCGGCGGCGTCCTGCCCGGCGCAAGCTGGACCAGCTCGACCAGTTGCCCGCCGACCCCGCGGGCGCGATCCGCTCGCTTCAGCAGTACGACTTCATGACCCCCGAGGCCCGCGCCCAGTTCGATGACCTGCT